>NZ_JBFUMG010000149.1:0-9283 GCF_054049495.1 Phyllobacterium sp. P5_D12
TTCCAAACGACCGCAAGGAGGCACTTTTTTGAAACCGGATCACTTTGAAGTAACCTCCGCGTGTAGCGCGGTTCATCACATTCTGGCGCGGGTCGGCGATAAATGGACGGTGCTGGTCGTCAGTTATCTTGGCAATCGCTCAATGCGATTCAACGAGTTGAAGCGAGCGATCAATGGTATCTCGCAAAAGATGCTGACGAGCACATTACGCAGCCTTGAGCGCGACGGTTTCGTCACGCGAACGGTCTATCCGACCATTCCGCCACGTGTGGATTACGAGCTGACGGACCTGGGACGCGATCTGCTGGTTCCCGTGCGTGGACTAGGCGACTGGGCGATCAGGAACGAGCAACGTGTCAGCGAGGCCCGTGCCCGTTTCGACGCAACCCACGGGAATGCCGAGGTACAGCGGAGATTCGCTGACGCGGCAGAATAGGGAATCTTGCCAAGCCTGTACAAGAGTACGTTAAACAGCTGTGATAACAAAAAAGGCGGGTCGAAACCCGCCTTTTCCGTATTTGCGTGGATGAGGACTTCTTAGAAGTCCATACCGCCCATGCCGCCCATTCCGCCGCCTGGCATCTGGGGAGCGCCGCCGTTGTCCTTCTTCGGAGCTTCGGCGATCATGGCTTCGGTAGTGACGAGAAGGCCAGCAACCGACGCCGCATCCTGCAGAGCAGTACGGACAACCTTGACCGGATCGACGATGCCAAGAGCGATCAGATCGCCGTACTCGCCATTAGCCGCGTTGTAGCCGTATGTGTCCTTCTTGTTCTCAAGGATCTTGCCAACAACGATCGAAGCTTCATCGCCTGCGTTCGTTGCGATCTGGCGAGCCGGAGCCTGCAAAGCTCGACGAACGATGTTGATGCCAGCATCCTGATCGGCATTTGCACCCTTGAGGGTAAGACCAGCCGAAGCGCGAAGGAGAGCAACGCCACCGCCAGCAACGATACCTTCTTCAACAGCCGCACGGGTTGCATTGAGGGCGTCGTCAACGCGGTCCTTCTTTTCCTTCACTTCTACTTCCGTTGCACCGCCAACGCGGATAACGGCAACACCGCCAGCGAGCTTGGCAAGGCGTTCCTGCAGCTTCTCGCGGTCGTAGTCGGAAGTGGTTTCGTCGATCTGCTGCTTGATCTGGCCGACGCGGGCGTTGATTTCGCCCTTCTTGCCATGACCGTCAACGATCGTGGTGTTTTCCTTGGTGATCGACACCTTCTTGGCGCGGCCGAGCATGTCGAGCGTAACGCTTTCGAGCTTGATGCCGAGATCTTCGGAAATGACCTGACCACCGGTGAGGATCGCGATGTCTTCCAGCATTGCCTTGCGGCGGTCGCCGAAGCCAGGAGCCTTGACAGCAGCAATCTTCAGGCCGCCACGCAGCTTGTTGACGACGAGGGTTGCAAGAGCTTCGCCTTCGACGTCTTCAGAGATGATGACGAGTGGCTTGGAGGTCTGAACAACAGCTTCAAGAACCGGCAGAAGAGCCTGCAGGTTTGAAAGCTTCTTCTCGTGCAGAAGGATGTAAGCGTCTTCGAGATCAGCAACCATCTTTTCAGGGTTGGTGACGAAGTATGGCGACAGGTAGCCGCGGTCGAACTGCATGCCTTCAACGACTTCGAGCTCGGTCTCAGCGGTCTTGGCTTCCTCGACGGTGATAACACCCTCGTTGCCGACCTTCTGCATCGCCTTGGCAATCATTTCGCCGATTTCAGTCTCGCCATTGGCAGAGATCGTGCCAACCTGCGCAACTTCTTCCGAAGTCTTGATCTTCTTGGCGCTCTTGCCGAGCTGCTTGACGACTTCTGCAACAGCGAGATCGATGCCGCGCTTCAGATCCATCGGGTTCATGCCGGCAGCAACAGCCTTGCCGCCTTCCTGAACGATAGCCTGGGCAAGAACAGTAGCAGTCGTGGTGCCATCACCGGCAATGTCGTTCGTCTTCGAAGCGACTTCACGCACCATCTGTGCGCCCATGTTTTCGAACTTGTCTTCGAGTTCGATTTCCTTGGCAACGGTTACGCCGTCCTTGGTGATGCGCGGAGCGCCGAAGGACTTGTCGATAACAACATTACGGCCTTTCGGGCCGAGTGTTACCTTGACAGCGTCTGCAAGGATGTTGACGCCGCGCAGCATGCGCTCACGCGCGTCGCGGCCGAATTTTACTTCTTTGGAAGCCATTTTATCTCTCCTGGGATTGAACCCGGTTTGATCGAAGTTTTGTTGAAAGGTCGGTGATTAGCCGAGGATACCCAGAATGTCGGATTCCTTCATGATCAGCAGGTCTTCGCCGCCAATCTTGACTTCCGTGCCGGACCACTTGCCGAACAGGATAAGATCGCCTGCCTTGACATCGAGTGGTACGAGCTTGCCTGCTTCGTCACGAGCGCCAGTGCCTACGGAGACGATTTCGCCTTCCTGTGGCTTTTCCTTGGCAGTATCCGGAATGATGATGCCGCCTGCAGTCTTTGCTTCGGATTCGACGCGGCGTACTACGACGCGGTCGTGAAGCGGGCGGAACTTGGTCTTGGCCATGGTTAGAACCCTTGATGTTGGTGTCAAAACGATGTCGCGGACAGCTGCGCCATCCGCGTTATTAGCACTCGACAGAGGTGAGTGCTAACTGCGGCCGGAGATAGTGGGATGACACTGAAGAGTCAAGGGAAAGCTGCGATGAATCTTTTCTGCGGTAAACCCAAAATCGGCAGTCGCAAGGCGCTCGCTAGCGCTGCAGCCAAGCGTTTATTCCATATAAATGTGATGTATTGATGAAACGAAGAGTCAGGCTGCTTCCTTGTCGACAGCGAGATTGGCATCACCCCATGCCTTCAAGGCGTTGATAACCGGCTCCAGACTACGGCCGCGCTCCGAAAGCGAATACTCGACCTTGGGCGGCACCTCGGCATAAACCTTGCGTATGATCAGCCCATCAGCTTCCAATTCGCGCAGCTGGTTGGTCAGCATGCGCTGCGTGACATTGACTAGCTTGCGGCGAATTTCATTGAACCGCAGCGTACCTGACATGAGATGGTAAAGGATCACGCCTTTCCACTTGCCATCGATCAGGTTGAGAACACCTTCCACGGGGCATCCTGCGGAACAATCAAACGTCTTGTGGCGCACGCGCGGCATAACGGTATCCTTTTTGACACTATATGCATTGTATGTGCATTCTTGCACTTATGTAATATAAGGCGCATCTCGGGCAGGTCAACTTTTCCAGGAGCAACGATCATGCGCGCTGTCGCCTATTTCGAATCACAACCCATCACCGCTGAAACTTCATTGGTCGATATCGACCTGCCGAAGCCCGAAGCAAGTGGCCGAGACCTGTTGGTTGAGGTGAGGGCGATATCTGTCAATCCCGTCGACACCAAGGTCCGGGTCAGGCTAAAACCGGAAGGGGGAAGCGCCCAGGTGCTTGGCTGGGATGCGTCAGGCGTCGTAGCCGCAGTGGGTCCCGAGACACAACTCTTCAAGCCGGGTGATGAAGTGTTCTACGCTGGTGTGATCGATCGTCCCGGCACGAACTCAGAATTTCACCTAGTCGATGAGCGTATCGTCGGCAAAAAACCATCATCGCTGAGCTTCAGCGCCGCGGCCGCCTTACCGTTGACATCGATTACCGCGTGGGAAGCGTTGTTTGATCGGCTTCACGTCGAAACACCGGTCCTCGGGGCGGCCAATGCCATCGTTATCATCGGCGGCGCCGGTGGAGTTGGATCGATCGCTATTCAGCTCGCGCGAAAGTTGACCAACCTCACCGTCATCGCCACGGCGTCGCGTCCGGAAACGCAGGCTTGGGCCCGTAATCTCGGCGCCCATCACGTCATTGATCATTCAAGACCTATCGCAGCACAAGTAGAAGCGCTGGGTATAGGCGCTCCGGGATTCGTGTTCTCAACCACCAACTCCGACGCGCATCTTGCCGAAGTCGCCACGCTGATCGCGCCGCAGGGCCGGTTCGCACTGATTGATGATCCGAAGACACTCGATGTCATGTTGTTGAAGCGCAAGAGCATATCGCTGCATTGGGAGCTGATGTTTACACGGGCGCTGTTCAAGACACCCGATATGGATGCTCAGCATCGAATTTTGAACAAGGTGTCGGAACTCGTTGACGAGGGGACGATCAAAACCACTCTCGCCGATGACTTCGGCCCGATCAACGCCGCCAATCTGAAGAGAGCACATGCACTCATCGAAAGCGGCCGCGCCAAGGGCAAGATTGTACTGTCTGGATTTTAACCATGCCAATCGTGCTGGCTATATGAGTAGAAGCGGCTAAAAGAGCAGCGTCAGTCGTCGGACTGCTCTTCACAAACGTGATGCGCCATATCGACGAGCATGTCGCTGACGTGCTTGTCGGCTAGCTCGTAGAATATCTGCTTTGCCTGCCGGTTGCCCCGTACCAGCCGTGCCCCGCGCAACAGTCGCAGGTGATGGCTTACCAGCGACTGCGACAGATCGAGGCTAGTCGCTATATCACCGACTGATCTCGGCTCGTCGAGGCAGAAGAACAGGATGCGCAGCCGCGTCGGATCGCCAAGCAGCCGAAACGTCTCTGCGAGGATCGTCGTATCGAGTTGTGACGGAATCGCCAGCTTGCTCAATGTTTATGATCCTCGTGACCATGACTATGCGGCGCGTGGTCATGATCCGCATGGTCATGTTCTTCGTGATCGCCGCCCGGCTCGATGCCAAGGCAGCAATCCTCCGGCGCGGTATCCGGCCAGTCGATTGCAATGGTGGAGTGTTCAATCCCGAACTTCGTTCTCAGTTCGGCTTCGACCTGCTTGACCAGCAAATGTGGGTTGGCGTCCGCTTGCGGCAGCACATGCAACGTCGCGAGCGCTTTCCCTGATGTAATCATCCAGACGTGAACGTGCCGAACATTGGCGCAACCGGGTATGGTTTTCTTCAAATGCTGCTCGATCTCTTCCGGCGAGGCGTTCGCCGGCGCACCTTCAAGAAGAATATGCATTGAATTTCGCAGCAATGCCCAGGCACTGCGCAGGATAAGCAGGCAGACGAAGACAGAGAGGATGGGGTCTATCGGCGTCCAGTCCGTATAATAGATGACGATAGCGGCGATGATTGTCCCGACGGAACCAAGCAGATCGCCCAGCACATGCAGGATTGCACCCTTGATATTAACGTGCTCGCTGTCACCGCGCGTAAGGATCCAGAATACAGCAATGTTGATGACCAGCCCGATCGTCGCGACGATCAGCATCGGCCCTGCCAGTACTTCACCGGGGTTGCGGAAGCGATCAATTGCTTCGATGGTAATCCAGATGAGGATAGCGAAGAGCGCGATGGCGTTCATCAGCCCGGCAATGACTTCAAAACGCAAATAGCCGAATGTGCGCCGCTCATCCGCTGCCCGTTTGCCGAAATGAAATGCCGCATAGGACAGCGCGAGAGCCGCCGCGTCGGTCACCATATGGCCAGCATCGGCGATCAGCGCCAGCGAACCCGACAATATACCGCCGATGACTTCGACAATCATGAAGGCGAATGTAATGAAAAACGCGATCAACACTTTGCGCTGATTATCCACCGTGATCTTCGGTGCGTGGTCGTGGCCTTCGTGTGAATGTGACATGGCTTGCCCTAGTTATAACAAACATATCAATAATTGTTCATATGTATGCTGTCAATATTTGGACGCGAAACAATCGCCGATGATCATGGGTGACACATTTCATGCAATCGGGTAAGCGGTGTCGGGCTTTGCGTTCTCGGAAAGGATCGGCATGACCGATATGATACATTTGCAGCGTCTCGACGAATTGATGGATCGTTACGATGTACTCCTGTGCGATGTCTGGGGCGTTCTGCACAATGGCGTGGATTCTTTTGCTTCCGCATCGGCAGCTCTATCACGCGCGCGGAAAGCCGGTCTGACGGTCGTACTTATAACCAATGCACCGCGCCGTTTCGACAGCGTCGCGCAGCAGATACACGCGCTCGGCGTGCCTGAGTCATCCTATGACCGTATCGTCACGTCCGGTGATGTCACGCGCGAATTGATCCGCAATGCGCCCCGCCATGTCTTTCACCTTGGGCCTGAGCGCGATGAAACGCTGTATGAAGGGTTGGACGTCGAACTTGTCGAGGAACGCGAGGCAGACGTCGTTGTGTGCACCGGATTCTTTGACGATGAGACGGAAACACCTGAAGACTATGCCGAAATGCTGACCCGATTCCGGTCGCGTGATCTGCCGTTCATTTGCGCCAATCCGGATATTGTCGTCGAGCGCGGCGACCGCCTCATATGGTGCGCAGGAGCTCTTGCCCGTGATTACAGCCAACTCGGGGGCCGCACCTTGATTGCCGGCAAGCCGCATCGCCCAATTTACGAGGCCGCTGTTGCCGCTGCTGCGGAAGTGCGCGGCGAGCCTGTCGATCTCGCGCGCGTCCTCGCTATCGGCGATGGTATGCTGACTGACATCAAGGGCGCCGACCTTTTCGGAATTGACGCCCTTTATATTTCCGGCGGTATCCATGCTGGAGATTACGTCATGGGCGGCGTTCAAGACCTTCAGAAACTGCTTGCATTTCTGGCGAAGCACGGCAGCAATCCTGTGGCCACGATGCCCATGTTGGCCTGAGGCTAAAGTTCATGTCGATCCTGCGTCTGAGCGATCCAAACCATTTGCCCGAGCACCTCAAAGATGCCGTGGTCGCGATCGGCAATTTTGATGGTGTGCATCGCGGTCACCAGGCCGTGCTGGAGCGCGCGCTAGAGGCAGCGCGGGCGGCGGGAAAGCCGTCCCTCGTGCTGACTTTCGAGCCGCATCCGCGCAGCGTGTTTGTACCGGACCAGCCGGTGGACCGCTTGACCCCGGCCGCCGAGAAAGCCTCTATTCTCGAGGCACTGGGCTTTGATGCGGTGATCGAGTGCCACTTCACGCGCGAATTTTCGCAACTGACTGCAGACGTATTTGTGGACCAGATACTGGTCGGCGCCCTGGCGGCGAGTCGCATCGTTACCGGGTTTGATTTTCATTTCGGCAAGAACCGTCAGGGCGGACCCGCCTTTCTGATGGATGCCGGCGAAAAGCGTGGCTTTCACGTCACACTGGTTGATGCCTTCCGCGATGAGGGCGGCCACGCAATCTCATCGAGCCGTATTCGCGAACTTTTCGGCGAAGGGGAGGTGGTGGAGGCAGCGGGTCTACTCGGTTATCGCCACCGTATTCGGGCAGAGGTCATTCGCGGCAAACAGCTAGGCCGCACTATCGGATTTCCCACAGCCAACATGGTGTTGCCGCCGGAAACTCATCTGAAACACGGCATTTACGCCGTGCGCTTCCGCGGGGCGGACGGCACACTCTACGATGGCGTTGCCAGCTTCGGCCGGCGACCGACAGTTGACACAGATGGTGAACCGCTGCTCGAAACCTATGTCTTCGATTTCAACGGCGATCTCTATGGTGAGACCTGCGCTGTATCATTCTTTGGTTATCTGCGCGGCGAGGAAAAATTCGACGGCCTGGAACCGATGATGCAGCAGATTAAGCGTGATGAAGAGGAATCGCGGGCCTTGCTGCAGGGTGTGCGGCCATTGTCGGCGCTCGACCAGACGATCAACTTCGATTGAATTGGTAAATTGTTTACCAAGACAATAAAGCCAATTTTATCTATCTTTCGGTAGTTTCGCCAGATAACTTGCCACCTTCCAGGCAGGGTTCCGGAGTGATTTCATGTCTATTCGCCTGATTGGCGCTCTCTCGAGCGCACTGTTTTTTGCGGGATCAACTGCAGTTTTTGCTGATGAGTATTATCCGGACAGCCAGCCAACCAGTAGCACGCGCGGAGATCATTGGTGGTCAGGCGACTGGTATCTCACGCTTGGCGCCAAAGGCTTCGTTGCTCCAAAGTATGAAGGCGCCAAGGACTATATGCTCAGCGCTGCCCCGGTTATCTCCCTTGGCCGTGCAGGTAAGTCGGTTCGTTTTTCCTCGCTCAACGACAATGCCTCCCTCGGTTTCATCGACACAGGCGTTTTCCGGGCTGGTCTCACCGGTAAACTGATTACCGGGCGCGACCGTGGTGACTCTGATGATCTCAAAGGCCTTCACGATGTCGACTGGGGATTCGAGCTCGGCGGTTTTGCCGAATTCTATCCGACAGACAATATTCGCGGCCGGGTCGAGGTACGGCGCGGTATCGGCGCCCATGACGGCGTCGTTGCTGATTTTGCCATCGATGCTTTCAAGGACATAACACCGACAGTGCGCGTGTCTGCGGGCCCGCGTGCAACGGTCGCCTCCAAAGACTATTTTGAGGAATATTATGGTGTGACTGCCAGCGAGTCTGCCGCATCGGGCCTCGCACGGTATTCGCCCGGTGGCGGCCTGAAGTCGCTTGGCGTCGGCGGTCAAATCACCTGGCAGACCACCGACAAGATCACCACGAGCGCCTATGCCGAATATAGCCGGTTAATGGGGCCAGCGGCAGATTCGAGCCTGGTCAGGGAACGCGGTTCGGCCAATCAGGCGACACTGGGCGTGCAGGCAACCTACCGCTTCGACTTCGCGCTTTAAGGGGTTGAGGCGGCGTACGCGAAGTTTATTGCGCCTCCCCCTTTATTCTACGAGCGGTGATTGCTAAAAGCGCGGCATGAAAACCGTTTGCTGGACTGGCGCGCAGTCCATACCTATTCAGACGATACGAATTACTGGCCCGGCCTTGCCGCGTTCCTGAAGCTTCGGCTTTGCGGTGCGGAAGGTCCGGGGCGGCGCTATTGCGCTCTAACATGATTTCTTCGAATCTTGCCCGCTGCGATAACGCGCGGGCCCCATCACAAGCTGGTAAAATGACCGATACGTCCACGACACTTGACTATTCGAAAACACTCTATCTGCCGCAAACGGATTTTCCGATGCGCGCCGGGCTGCCTGCCAAGGAGCCGGAATTCGTTGCACGCTGGCAAGAGATGAATCTCTACAAGAAGCTGCGCGAGGACGCGAATGGGCGTCCGCTCTATGTCCTTCATGATGGTCCGCCCTACGCCAACGGCAACATCCATATCGGCCACGCGCTGAACAAGATCCTCAAAGACGTCATCACCCGCTCGTTCCAGATGCGTGGCTATGACTCCAATTATGTGCCCGGCTGGGACTGTCACGGCCTGCCGATCGAATGGAAGATCGAGGAGCAGTACCGGGCCAAGGGCAAGGACAAGGACGACGTGCCGATCAACGAATTCCGCAAGGAATGCCGTGAGTTCGCCACGCACTGGATCAAGGTCCAGTCGGCGGAGTTCAAG
>NZ_JBFUMG010000150.1:0-9247 GCF_054049495.1 Phyllobacterium sp. P5_D12
ATGGATACCTCTGACACGCCATTCGGTTTCGCCGGGCGCAGACGACAGCTATGAAAAAGCGTCGCGGTTTCTGGACGGTGCCGTCGGCAATCAAAGTTCGGCCGCGCTTCGCAACGCATTTCTTGCCGCCGGGCCGGGCGTTGTCGATACTCTCGAAGACAAGACGGACGTAAAGTTTCGTGCTCGCCCCTTTCACCCGGATTATATGTACGAACTGGAGGGGGCTTCGAGTTTCGGGCGGGCRCTGGAGCCATTGCCATTCGAGGCGGCATCGCTTGGCGACGACCTGAAGTTGATCCGCCCGCCGATCCCGGAATTCACTTTGCTTGGCGGCATGATGGTTGATCGTGATGACATCTCCCATCTGATGAAACTCGGGAAATCCGTCACGTCGGCGGCCTATTCGGCAAAGCTGATCGCCCGTTATTACGTGGGAAGGCTGCGCCATGGTCGCGGCACCAGGCTCGTCATGGGCAATGCGTTGATCGGGCGGATGCTGATGACGGCCCTGAAACTCGGCGTCACCATCCTGACGGAGACCGAAACGACTTCGCTTGTCATGAGTGGGATGAGTGTAACCGGAGTGAGATTGTGTCAGAAGGGCATCGAGCGGCAGGTTGACGTCGCGGGCGGCGTCATTCTGGCATCCGGCGGCTTTGCCCAGCACAAGCGGTTGCGGCCGGAAAAGCTGCCGCATCCACTACCGGAATTCTCGCCGTCCGCTCCAGGCAGCACCGGCGCTTTGCATGACCTCGCCTTCGCTGTCGGCGCTTTCCATGGCGAGACTGCATCGCAGCCGTGCTTCTGGGCGCCGGTTTCCCGCCGCCGCCGCAAGGACGGATCAATGGCAGTCTTCCCGCATTTCGTCTTCGATCGCGCAAAGCCCGGCATCATTTCCGTCGGACGTGACGGCCGCCGGTTCGTCAATGAAAGCACGAGCTATCACCGCTTTGTCTCGGCCATGTATGCCATCAATAAGGAAGGCAGCCACATACCGGTCTATCTGGTTGCAGATGCGCGGGCGCTCAAGACATATGGATTGGGCATGATCCGGCCGGGCGGTGCAGGTATCCGGCCTTTCCTGGCGGACGGTTATCTTACCGAAGGAAAAACGCCGGAAGAGTTGGCCGCCAAGCTTGGCATCGACGCCGAAGGTCTCAAAGACAGCCTGGCGCGTATGAGTTCCTATGGGAAAACGGGTGTCGACACCGATTTCGCGCGCGGCACGACGGTCTATGAAAGGGCTAATGGCGATCCGGCGCATGGCCCCAATCCGAGCCTTGGTGCGCTGGACACGCCTCCCTTTTATGCCATCCGGCTTTGGCCGGGTGACATCGGTTCGGCAACCGGTCTGGTGGGGGATGAGCATGGACGTCTTGTGCGCCGTGACGGGTCGATAATCGAGGGCCTCTATGCCTGTGGCAACGACCTGCAGTCGATCATGGGTGGCGCCTATCCCGGGCCGGGCATCACTATCGGCCCAGCCATTGTGTTTGGCGCGTTGAGCGGGCGTCATTCGGCTCAGCGCAAGGTTGCATCAGGTTCCACCCGCCAAGGTTTTTCGCCCGAACGCAAAATCGGKGTCCGGGCACACAGATAAGGAGGTTCGTGATGAAGACATCCATTGCAACAGTGTCGCTCAGCGGAGATTTGAAACAAAAGCTTGAGGCGATTGCGGCCGCCGGATTCGACGGGGTGGAAATTTTCGAAAACGATTTCCTGGCCTTCGATGAAAGTCCGGCCCAGGTTGGCCAGATGATCCGAGAACACGGGTTGGAAATCACTCTCTTTCAGCCATTTCGCGATTTCGAAGGCATGCCTGAACCGCTTCGGTCGCGCACATTCGCTCGAGCGGAGCGCAAATTCGATATCATGCAGGAAATGGGCACCGATCTCGTGCTTGTTTGTTCGAATGTTTCATCGGTTGCAATTGGCGGACTGGATCGCGCTGCTGCCGATTTTCATGAGTTGGGCGAGAGGGCAGCAAAACGCGGTCTGCGCGTTGGTTATGAAGCGCTTGCCTGGGGTCGCCATATAAACGATCACCGTGATGCATGGGAAATCGTGCGCCGGGCCGATCACCCGAACATCGGTCTTATCGTCGACAGCTTCCATACGCTTTCCCGCAAAATCGATGTCAATTCGATCCGCTCAATCCCCAAGGAGAAGATTTTCATAGTTCAGCTGGCCGATGCGCCGCTGATAGACATGGATTTGCTTTATTGGAGCCGGCATTTCCGGAATATGCCAGGCGAGGGCGATCTACCCGTGCTCGAATTCATGAAAGCAGTCGCCGCCACTGGATATGACGGATATCTGTCGCTCGAGATTTTCAACGATCAGTTTCGCGGCGGTTCCCCAAGAGCGATTGCCGTCGATGGCCGCCGGTCCCTTGTCTATCTGGAAGACCAGGTGAAACGTGCTGAACCAGAAAAGAAGTCAGCCGTCCCTATGATGCCACCACGCGGTGCAGTGGAACGCGTTGCCTTTGTGGAATTTACGATCGACAGCGCAGAAGCACCACAGCTTCAGGCATTGATTGCATGTCTCGGCTTCAAGGAAGTTGCAAAACACAAAACCAAACAGGTATCGGTTTTTCGGCAAGGGGATATCAACCTTGTCATCAATACCGAGAAGAAGGGCTTTGCCAGCTCGTCCTATGCGGTCCACGGCACGTCGGCCTACGCCATGGGACTGATGGTCGACGACGCACATGCCGTTGTCGAGCGTGCCATAGCGCTCGGAGCCGAACGGTTCGAACAGCCGCTTGATACCGGCGAAATCGAGATGCCGGCCGTTCGCGGAGTCGGCGGTGGCATTGTCTATTTCCTCGATCACAAGTCACCGCTCGACCGTATCTGGGAAATCGAGTTCAACAAATTTGATGGTGATGTCACCCAGCCGGCAGGCCTTCGGGCTTTCGATCATATAGCGCAGACAATGCGGTATGAAGAACTGCCGACATGGCTGCTCTTCTATACGTCAATATTGCAGGCCCACAAGACGCCTATGGTCGACATTATCGACCCCGCCGGCATCGTGCGCAGCCAGGTCGTGGAAAACGATGCGGGCTCTCTTCGGATCACTCTCAACGGAGCAGAGAACAAAAATACGCTGGCCGGACATTTCATAACGGAAACGTTGGGGTCCGGCATTCAGCATCTGGCTTTTGCCACTGACGATATTTTTGCCACCGCGGAAGCTCTCAAGGCAAATGGCTTCGTACCACTTAGTATCTCGCCCAACTATTACGACGATCTGGAGGCACGTTTCGGTCTCGACCCGGACATGACCGACCGGCTTAAAGGTCACAATATTCTCTATGACCGCGACGAAAACGGCGAGTATTTCCAGCTCTACAGCCCGACCTACGGGGAAGGGTTTTTCTTCGAGATTGTGCAGCGAACGGGCTATCGAGGCTATGGAGCCGCAAATGCCATTTTCCGGATTGCAGCACTTCGAAAGTATTTGCGTCCGGCAGGAATGCCTCACGCATAGCCCCGATTTGTCGGCCCAAGGAGATCTCCGTGAAAACCATCTACATCATCAATGGACCTAATTTGAATTTGCTCGGAAAGCGCCAACCGGAGATTTATGGGTTCGAAACACTTTCAGATGTTGAAACACAATGCGTGGAACTCGCTACCGAATTGGGTGGGTCAATCCGATTTCTCCAGAGCAACCGTGAATATCAAATCATTGACTGGATTCACGAAGCGCGTGGCACGGCAGCCGGCATTATAATCAATGCTGGAGCATTCACGCATACTTCGATCGCAATTCTGGACGCCTTGAACACCTTCGAGGGGACCGTCATGGAAGTTCACATTTCAAACATCCACAAGCGCGAAAGTTTCCGGCACCATTCTTATATTTCCACGCGTGCGGATGGAGTGATCGTGGGGTGTGGGACAGAAGGGTATCAGCTTGCCTTGCGCAGGGTGATGTCACTGGCGAAAACAGTCCCCACGGTATAGCGCCGAGAACTCGAGCCCCAAGCCGCGCCGGCGGCAGTTCACGCTTCCTGGGTCTCCCGATGCACTTGGGGGCGAGGCACAAGTAGGCAGGCTGGCACGATCAACAGGGCGATGAGAAGCATCGCAATGAAGGTCGCATGCAGCGCGTGCTGCAGGGCAAGCCGGATCTCTTCTGCATCGCTGATGACGGCACTGGTGCCGTTCAAAAGACCGCGTAGTTGCTCCGGCGTTATGGAATGGCCGCTGGCGGTATTGGCCAGCCCGTAAGACAGTACCGCACCAAGCAATGCTGCGCCGAGCGTGCTGCCCAAGTTGCGCGAAAAGACATTAGAGGCGGTCGCGCTGCCGCGTTCATGCGCGCTTACACTTTCCTGTGTCAGGATCAATGCGCCGATATTGAGCAGGCCCATGCCGAAGCCCATAACAAGGGAACCGGCGCCGGCCAATACGGCTGAACTTGAGGGGTTAAGCAGGACGAGCAGACATGTCCCGACCGGAATGCATAGGCTGCCGGCGACCATGAGGGGGCGCAGACCGAGGCGTGCAAACTGCCGGGAGGCGATTGTCGCGCCCAGGGGCCAGCCCAACAACAGCATCGTCAACGCGAACCCCGCGACGAGCGGCGAGCGGTTAAGCACCGTTTGTACGTACATTGGCAGGAAGGTCGTCAGGCCCATTATCGACATGCTGGCGAAGAAGACCGCCAGGTTTGCGAAGGCTATCGGTCGTTTCAGCCACAGGTCGGGCGCAACCATAGGCGCTTCGGCACGCCGCTCCTGCCAGATGAAGGCAACAAGCGTGACAATGAAGACCAACAGCGCCGCGATAGCCTCGCCGGATACTGCACTTTCCATTTCGGTCAAGGCAATCATCAGCGAGGAAATGGAAATGGCGAAAAGTGCGGCGCCTAGTATATCGATGGAGACGATCCGGGTCCGTTTTTCCTCGTGGAGATAGAGCACGAACCCCAGTGCTGCGAAAAGCCCGACCGGAACATTGATCCAGAATATCCATGCCCAGGGAAGGTTGTGGATGATGATGCTGCCGAGCAGGGGTCCAACGACGGCCGACAAAGCCCATACGCTTGCCAAATAGCCCTGCACCTTGCCACGCTGGTTCCCGGGAAAAAGATCGGCAACCACTGTCATGGCGACGGGTTGAATTGCCCCAGCACCGATACCCTGCAGTAGCCTGAAAGCGATCATCGACGGCATCGACCATGCGAAGCCGGCAAGCACCGAGGCGAACAAAAAGATGGCAATGCCGACAAGTATCATAGGCTTGCGACCATAAATATCTGCCAGCTTTCCGAACACCACGGTTGTCGCGGTCAGGGTCAGCAAGAACGAGGAAAAAACCCAGGAATAAAGATTGATTTGCCCCAGCTGGGCGGCAATTTGCGGCATCGCCGTTGAAACGATCGTCGCTTCGATGGCGATCATCGCCATGCTTGCCATGATCGCGACTACAACGGGCGCGCGACGGGTAGTTTGCTCTGTCATGGATGGCTTTCAGACCAAACGGCGCGACTCAAGGATCGGCGTTCGGCGCAGATGGGAATAATGATGAGGACTTATCTAATCCTCGACGCTCGCGCGTCAAGCAGCAATTTATCCCGCGGAAATCAAATCTTCGGCAGAATTCTATCCATGGCTTTTCCCCGGACCAGCTCGTCAGTGAGCTTATCCAAGTAACGGATTTCTCGCATAGTCGGCTCTTCGATATCCTGCACCCGAACGCCGCAAACCACGCCTTTGACCAAGGTTCTCAAAGGGTTGAGTTTGGGAGCCTCGGCAAAAAATGTCTCGAAATCAGATTTTTGTTCAAGCTGGGTTTGTAACCCTTTCTCATCGTAGCCTGTCAGCCAGGAAATAATCTGATCGACCTCTGTTTTTGTGCGTCCCTTGTTCTCTACTTTCGCAATGTAATGTGGATAAACGCTTGCGAAGCTGGTCGTATAGATCCTGTGTTTTGCCAAGACTTCTACTCCTCGGCTCGATCAGTCGATCGCCTCGATGCCTTGCGTCTTCAGCCATCACGTCCGGCCGACTACTTCGTCAGGAACTTATCCATGCGCTCGATGGCGCGGAGGATGTTTTCCTCCGAGTTGGCGTAGGACAACCGGATATAGCCTTCGCCAAGAATGCCGAAATCCGGTCCGCCGATCAGCGCAACACCCGCCTCGTCCAGTAACGCCGCCGCGAGTTGCTTTGCGGCCCAGCCAGTCTCTTTGACGTTGGGAAAGGCATAGAACGCACCCTTTGGCGTGGCGCAGCTGATACCGGGCAGGCTGTTGAGGCCATCGACGACGACCTTGCGGCGGTTGTCGAAAGCCTTGCACATTTTGATCACATCATCCTGCGGCCCGTCGATGGCGGCGATACCGGCGAACTGGCTCGGAGCATTGACGCAGGACCAGCAATTGACCGCGAGTTTGCGCACCTTGTCATAGAGCTGATTTGGCCAAATCGACCAGCCCATGCGCCAGCCGGTCATTGCCCAGGTCTTCGACCAACCGTTGAGAATGATCAACCTGTCGCGAATTTCCGGGAAGGAGAGGAGGGAGCAATGCTCTTCGCCATCATAGGTCATGACGTCGTAT
This sequence comes from Phyllobacterium sp. P5_D12, assembly GCF_054049495.1. Classification (NCBI taxonomy): domain Bacteria; kingdom Pseudomonadati; phylum Pseudomonadota; class Alphaproteobacteria; order Hyphomicrobiales; family Phyllobacteriaceae; genus Phyllobacterium; species Phyllobacterium sp. P5_D12. The sequence goes on from NZ_JBFUMG010000150.1 coordinate 6,580, forward strand.
ATCTCGTCGGACATGATCGCCACATGCGGATGGGCTCCGAGACCTTTCACCAGCTTTTCGATCTCGGATTTCGGCGTGACGCCGCCGGTCGGATTGGCAGGGGAATTCAGGATCAGGAGCCGTGTCTGGGGCGTGATCAACGCAAGGGTTTCTTCGGCCGAGAAGGCAAAGCCGTTTTCTTCCCGGATGGGTACAGGAATTGGCTTGGCGCCGGTAAACTCGATCATCGAGCGGTAGATGGGGAAGCCGGGATCCGGATAGAGGATTTCAGCGCCCGGTTCACCAAAGATCAGGATCGCAGCGAACATCGTGACCTTGCCGCCCGGAACGATCATGACGTTTTCCGGCGAGACCTCGACGCCTGTCGTCGTGAGTGTGCGGCGCGCCACCGCCTCGCGGGCGGTGAGCAGGCCGTTTGCTGGCGTATAGCCATGATGGCCGTCCTTCAACGCCTTGATGGCGGCTTCGACGATGTGGCCGGGTGTTTTGAAATCCGGCTGGCCGATGCCGAGATTGATGATGTCCTTGCCCTCTGCAGCGAGAGCGGTAGCCCGGGCGAGGACARCGAACGCATTTTCCTCGCCGATACGATCAAATCCGGAGATAGTCCGCAGCATTTTCTTGTCTCACATACAATGTTTGTGGAATTTCGAGGCGTTACAAGACAAGTTAACCGGGCCTCTAAATCCCTTGTTGCATAAGCGTTTCAGGTGTATTTTGGGCCTCAGAGGTAACAAGGCGTTACATGTGATATCGCGCCAATCTGTTACCTATTCATCTGCCAAGGTAACGGAGGGGCAGCAAATGGCCGAGGCAAAAACACCGATCATCGAACTGAAGAACGTAGACACCTACAGCCCACCCGCCAAGGGCGATCCACCATTAATCTATCGTGACAAGATCGCCAAGGGTCTACGGCTCACGGTCTATCCTACCGGGAAGAAAAGCTTCCTCTACTTTTACCGCAACCCGCAGGGCGAACAACGCAAATGGGTCATGAGCTTCCCGTCCGTGTCGCTTACGTCGGCTCGTGCCAAGGTCGCCGCCCTGAAGGATGTTCTGGAGCGGGCAAAGACAGACCCGGCGCTCGCCCTGTCGCCTGAGGCTGACCCTGCCGCCTTTGAACAGGGCACCAAACACGCGATCCGGGCTCCGGTCCCCGAGGACGATCTCTACCCCGCCGTGGCCCGGCAGTATCTCCGGGACTATGTCATGGGACGCGGGACAGCGGCCAAGAAGGCCCCGAAGGACAGCACGATAGAACAGACGGCTCGTGCCCTTGGACTGAAGCAGGACAAGACCAAGGCGAAATGGACATGGGTGGAAATCCGGGGCGGACTATCGGAGCAATGGCAGGGGAAGCGCTTCGCCGCCCTCTCTAAGGCGGACGTAAAGCATCACCTTGATGACCTCCTGCATAACGGTTCCGCCAAGCGCCAAGCCTCCGGGGCTCCCGTCACTGCGAACCGGACCTATGCCGTCCTCAAAGCCCTCTGGCGATGGGCGCAACGGGAGAACAAGCTTGCAGACGGCAAGCGCGGCGAGGACATCACGGATTGGCAACGGAGCGGCGAAGAGAAGCGCGAGCGGTTTCTGACCGAAGCGGAAATCAGGGCGTTCTGGACCGCGACCGGGGAAGTTGGCTATCCAGCCGGGACCGCGTTGCGGGTGATCCTTCTTACCGGGTGCCGGAAGAGCGAAGTCGCCAACATGCAGCGCGGGGAACTGTCCGAGGACCTGAAGCGCTGGACCATCCCCGGAGGGCGTACAGGCCGCGTCAAGAACCGGGAGGAGCATACGTTGCCCATTCTCCCTGACGTGAGGGCGATCCTTGAGGGCCTCCCTCAGAAGCCGTTCCTGTTCTCCTACAATGGCGGCACGAGCCCGATAAAGAACTTCACAGCGCCCCATGAAAAGGTCGTGAAGCGCATGGAGGAGCTTCTGGGCGTGACCTATGTTGATGACCCGGAGGCCCCTTGGCCCCGGCGTCCTTGGGTGCCGCACGACCTAAGGCACACCTTCTCGACCTTGAACAATGAACGTGATCCGTCCGCGTCTTTCGTGGTGGAAGTGGTGCTCAATCACAAGATCAAGGGCATGGCCGGGGGCTACAACCACGCGGAATACAAGGCCCAAAAGTACAACCTCCTTGAAGCGTGGGAGGCGGAAATCCGGCGTATTCTGGAGGGCAAGGAGCGGCCTGAGAGCCACAAGAAGGACCCCGCCGTTAGTTGGTAAGCCCGGTCGTTTAAACGCTCTGTAGAAAGCTCCTCCGGGGGCTTTCTTTTTGGGTATGCGCCATGAGACAGCTGAGGCCGGTAGCGCTGGGCAAATTAATAGTTAAGCGGTTGATTAACTATCTGTAATGTTCATTACATAAATGACGCTGAGATGGGCGATTGCTTGGATTTCCTGCCACCCAAAAAGTTCGTGTCCAAAGCCCGATGGCCCTTAAGGCGCTATGGCATGACAGCCTCACATCGCCGCTCATTGGCGCTCACAGATGGTCACATAGCCAAGATGGTCACGCCTGAGGCCCCCGGCGACTGACCCGCGCCTTGGAGGCTCGTATATGTGGGTTATACAATTGAAACCGGACTTAAAACCCCCGTACTTGCTGTGTTTTTGACCGRCTTGCTGTTACCTTTTTAGCAAGCCTGATAACAAA
>NZ_JBFUMG010000151.1:0-9235 GCF_054049495.1 Phyllobacterium sp. P5_D12
GTGTCTGCTACAATCTGATCTCTTGCTTGCAGAAATTATTGTGCAGGAGCAGGAGCAGTTGAATCAGCAGGCTTTACGGCCTTCTTCTTGGCGGACATCTTGTGCACCTTCTTAACAGGCTTGTGAGCCTTTTTCACGGTTGTCGTCGTATCCGGGGTAGTTGCTGTTGTTGCAGCAGGGGCGGCGTTGGCGCTGGAAGCGATAACCGGAGCCGAAACAGCGAGGGCAACGGCGAGACCGAGAGCTGTATAGAGGGACTTTTTCATTGGTCAGTTTCCTTTCGATGCGGGCCTGGGTGATACAGCCGGTCAATCGTCAACCGGCTGCACACCAAGCAGCTTCAAAGCCTGGGCATACGATCTGATCCCCTGCGCCTGCTTGTTGCTTGCGCAGAACCTCGTTCCCGTTTTCTGAAGTGCTTTCGCCTTGGCTGCCCGTTTTGCCTCGGCGTGTTCCGTCATTGCGTGTTGAACTTGTTGCTGGAGTTTGCCGCACAACTCTGTGCGGGTGAGTGTCTCTGCTGCCATTGACTGCTCGATTGGTGCGATGAATACGATCGCACCGGTCAGGACGATTGTCGAAATGGTCAATATGTTCCGCATAAGAGCCATTTGAGTTACGAAGAAATCCTGTTTCGACCAGTCAACCACAAGTTGACGGGTTTTTATCGGACTTGAGTGTTGCCTCAGTTTTTCTGTTTTGTGGTGTTTTGTTTCTGGATTGTAACAAGACACGAAACGACAGAATTTTGCCCGCTTCGCCAGTCATTGGATGTTGCAGGTTTTGCTTTCCAGTCCAAAGAATTACGTGGCTTCCACAGTGGATCGTGCGTAAAAACAACGGGTTGAACCGCGCCTTATGGCTGGGCGCAAAACGATCGCCATCAGGAATTAAGCATGAAATCTGAAGCGCATATTCTGATTGTCGATGACGACGAAGCCATTCGTGATCTCCTGCATGAATTTTTGAAGAAGCGGGGAATGCATGTTTCGGTTGCACGAGACAGCGAGGAAATGCAGGAAGTGCTTTCCCGCACGCCTATAGATCTTCTCATTCTGGATGTGATGCTTCCTGGCAAAAGCGGTATGGAAATTTGCAGGGATATCCGGATGCACTCCCGTATCCCGATCATCATGCTGACTGCTGTCACAGAAACCACTGACCGGGTGGTCGGGCTCGAAATGGGTGCGGACGATTACGTCTCCAAGCCGTTCGATCCGAGGGAATTACTGGCGCGGGTCAGGGCAGTGCTGCGCCGTCTCGATACGTCCGGTCCTGACCGGCGCCTCCAACCCACGATCTACAAATTCGCCGGGTGGACTATGGACTGTTCGCGGCGGCGACTTGTGTCTCCAGATGCGGTGCGCGTGGAACTGACGACGGCAGAGTTCAATCTTCTGGAAACACTGGTCAAAAGCGCCCAGCGCATGTTGAGCCGCGACCAGCTGCTGGAATTGGTCGGCAACAACGCCGCCTATGGTTATGACCGCAGCATCGATATTTTGATCAGCCGCCTTCGCCGCAAGATGGAAGATGATTCCCGTTCGCCGAAATTGATCCTGACGATCCGGGGCGGCGGCTATCAATTCGTTCCCGAAGTCGCCGCGGAATGAAACGATTTCTGCCCCAGTCGCTGCCGAGCTGGATCCTGCTCATCCTGATTGCAAGCCTGCTCACAACGCAGGTTGCAACATTATCGATCGTCTCTCGTGATCGTGCCGAAAACAACAATGTGCTCGAACTGTTTCGCTTGAGCGAACGCGCTTATACGCTCGTCAAGGTGCTCTATGCCGCACCGCCATCCGAGCGATCGATTCTTGCGAGCRCTTTGTCGAACACCGCCAATCCTCTCTCCATGTCCGACGAGCCGGCTGTGACATCGGCCATTGCTTCGGACGATAGTCTTGCCGAGCTCGAAGATGTGCTGGTTGCACGATTGTCCGCGTTCGGAGTGACCGACGCCCGGATTCGCCGCGTGTCGAACCGGCCACCGAGCAGCCCTGCGACAAGCCCGAGTGCACCTGATCCCGATGTCGGTATTGTAGAGCGTCAGCTTTCTGATATCGCGGAGGATTTCAGCCAGAGTGACGGGCTCGCGGCCTCGATCAAGTTCAAGGATGGCCAATGGCTGAACTTCGTTACGCCGATCGCGCCGGAGCCCCCGATCTTCACTGCGCAGACGCTGCCCCTGTTTGGCTCTGTTGCCGCGGTGGTCATTGCAATGTCGATCTGGGCGATGCGCCGGTTGACGGCGCCATATCGAGCACTGGAGAGAGCGGTCAAGCGCATCGGCGACGATGTAAAGTCGCCGCCACTGCCCGAATTTGGCAGCAGCGAGTATAAATCAGCAGCGCGGGCGGTAAACACCATGCAGGCGCAATTGAGGGAATATGTGGCCGACCGTGAGCAGCTTGCTGCCGCGCTGGCGCACGATCTGCGCACGCCGTTGACCCGTATTCGCCTGCGCCTCGAACTGTTGCGGAAATCGCCATTGCGCCAATCCCTCACACACGATCTGAACGATATCGAAGCCATATCCCGATCGGTTATCGATTTTGCCACCTATGAAATCGTCGATGAAGAGCAGGAGAAGATCGACTTCTGGTCGTTGGTCGACTCGGTTGCCGACGGTTTTCCGCAGGCCTCATTCGACAAAACCAGCCTTGCGTCGCGGGGGCTGATCTGCATGGGCCGTCCAATCGCGCTGCGGCGGTGTGTGACAAACCTCGTGAACAACGCCGTGACCTATGGCGAGAAAGCCCATATCAGCCTCACGCAGAGTGGCGCCGACATTTTGCTGACGATCCGCGACGAAGGGCCGGGCATTCCACAGGCCAAACTCGACGAGGTGTTCCAGCCGTTCCGGCGGGTCGAAGGCTCCCGTAACCGGGAGACTGGTGGATTTGGTCTGGGCCTGACCATCGCGCGCAATATCGCGCGACGCAGCGGCGGTGATATCACGCTCGCAAATGACGCAGACGGCGGCCTAAGAGCCGAATTGCGGATTCCGCGCGCGGTTTGATGCGGTACGCCGAAAGGCGGCCAGAAATTCAGTCGACGGTGCCTACGACTGCCACGCAGTCACCCGGCTTGACCAAACCCGGAAAATGCCGTGCAGCGAGAAGCCCTGTAAGCTTCGCTTGGATTTCGGTGGGAGCCGCGCCAGTGCGGCCTATTGGATGGATACGAGCGATCACTTGCCCTTCTTTAACAAAGTCGCCGAGATCGATCATTGTTTCGATCAGCCCTTGATCTTCCACAAAGGAGAAGCAATCGCCTGATGGCATATCGAGCCATCGCGTGTCGCGGTGGTCAATATTACCGCTGACGATGCCCGCATGGCGCAAGACATTCATCGCCCCCCGTTTGGCGATGGCGACTGTTTCGGCGCGAGCCGTACCGCCGCCGCCAAGTTCGGTGGTGACGAAGACCTTTCCCATTTCCTCCACCGTCGTGTCATACATGCCGACCGCGTCGATTTCGAGCATGCGCATCGACCATGGCGCCGAGAATGCTTTGACGGCATCGAAGCCTTTGGCCTCCTGCACCTTGTCAGGCAGGATATGGGCGGCCGCGAAGGGTACGAAATCGAGTGTCCTGCCACCGGAATGGAAATCGAGCACAACATCAGCACGCGGCAACAATTCGCGGGTGAAATAGTCGGCGATCTTCTGAGTTACCGTGCCATCCGGTTTTCCCGGATAGCTGCGATTCATATTGCCCTTGTCGATCGGCGACGTGCGCGTGCCGGCGCGAAACGCCGGATAATTCATCGCCGGAACGATGATAACCGTGCCGCTGACCTTGCCTAAGTCCAGCGTGCGGGCAAGGTCAAAGAGAGCGATCGGTCCTTCATATTCATCGCCGTGATTGCCGCCAGTCAGCAGCGCCGTTGGCCCGCTGCCATTGCGGATGACGGCGATGGGTATCATGACAGATCCCCAGGCGGAATCATCGCGGCTATAGGGTAGCCGCAAAAAGCCGTGCTGCACGCCTTGTTTGTCCAGATCGACGGTAGGTGTGATGGGCGACGGCCGCAGGGTTTTTGACTGCATGACGGGCCTCAGTTTTTGACGAAAAGCTTGCGCGGCACATTGGCAAGGCATTCGACGCCAGTGTCGGTGATCAGGATGCTTTCGGTGATTTCAAGGCCCATGGTTTCGAGCCACAAACCGGTCATGAAATGGAACGTCATGCCTGGCTTGAGTTCGGTTCTATCACCCGGACGCAGGCTCATGGTGCGCTCGCCCCAATCCGGCGGGTAGGAGATGCCGATCGGATAGCCGGTGCGGTTATCCTTGACGATGCCATATTTCTTCAAGACGCCAAAGAACGCATTGGCGATGTCTTCGCAGGCATTGCCCGGCTTCGCCGCAGCGAGACCGGCTTCCATGCCTTCGAGCGTAGCTTTCTCTGCGTCCAGAAACTCCTGGGTGGGTTTGCCCAGAAACACCGTGCGCGACAGGGGAACGTGGTAACGGTGGTAACAGCCGGCAATCTCGAAAAAGGTGCCTTCGCCGACCATCATCGGCTTGTCGTCCCACGTAAGGTGCGGCGCCGAAGCGTCGGCACCCGAAGGCAGCAGCGGCACGATGGCGGGATAATCACCGCCGAAATCATCGGTTCCGCGAATTCCTGCATCATAGATCTCCGCAACCAGATCGCATTTGCGCATGCCCGGCTCGATTTTGTCGACGATACGCTGATGCATAAGTTCAACGATACGGGCGGCCCTGCGCATGTATTCAATTTCAGACGGGCTTTTCACTGCGCGCTGCCAGTTTACGAGCGCAGTGCCATCAACGAAGCGGGCGTTCGGCAGATGTTTCTGCAAGGATGCGAATGCGGCGGCCGAGAACCAGTAATTGTCCATCTCGACGGCAATGGTCAGCTTGTCCCAACCACGCTCGGCAATGATTTTCGACAGATAATCCATAGGATGGCGTTCGGTGGACTGAACATAGTTATCCGGATAACCAACGATGTTATCGTTGGAGAGATAAGCCGTGCGCTTCGCGCCGTTGGCATCCTGGCCGCGGCCATACCAGATGGGTTCACCTTCCGGCGGCACCAATACGGCCTGGTGCACATAGAAAGACCAGCCATCATATCCCGTCAGCCACGCCATATTGGACGGATCGCTGCAGATCAGAAGATCAATGCCGCGCTTTTGCATTGCCGCGCGGGTCTTCTGCAATCTTTCGGCGAATTCCTGCCGCGTGAATTTGAGATTTGGCTCTGTCATATCGGTTTCCTCATGCTTGGGCCGAAGCCCATATCAACTTTCGAAATTGGTTCCAGCGCTCGACCGTCTGGCGCGATCACGGGCAAGTGTTGCGATGGCGGTATCCTGCACGCCGGTGCCGGTCAGATCGGCGACAGTGATTGCCTCTTGTGACGGCCTGCCTTTGGCCGAACCGGCGATGATGGCACCGAGCTCGGAGAAGATCGCGTCCGCCTTTACCAGTCCGGATTTGATGGCGTGATGAAGCTCGCCGAGGCGGCGTGTCTGCTTGAGGCTATCGGCGACGTAGAGGTCGGCTCTAGCGATGATGGCAGGATCGAGCTCATTCTTGTGCTCGGCATCGGAACCCATGGCGGTGATGTGCTGGCCTGGCTGCAGCCAGGTCGATTGCAGGATTGGCTGGGAGGAAGGCGTTGTCGTCACGACAATATCCGCGTCGCGAGCAGCCTTTTCCGGATCATGTACAGCGGTGACGGGAATACCAAGCTTTTCAGTGAGCGCGTTTGCCACCAATTGGGCTTTGTCGGTGTCGCGGGCCCATATCCGCGCCTGCTTGATTGGACGAACCAAAGTCAATGCCTCAAGTTGCAAGCGCGCCTGAACACCGGCCCCGAATATAGCGGCGACACTGGATTCGGGCCGCGACAGATGTTTTGCCGCTACTGCGCCCGCAGCTGCCGTGCGTATATCGGTGAGATAGCCATTGTCGAGCAACAGGGCTTCTACCAGACCGGTACGGCTGCTGAGCAGAACCATCATGCCATTGACGCTGGGCAGGCCGAGCTTGGGATTATCAAAGAAACCGGGGCTGATCTTGATGGCAAAACCATCGATACCCGGAACATATGCGGTCTTCACATCGACTTCACCTCGATGTTCGGGAATGTCGAGCCGCAGGATAGGCGGCATGGCGACAGCCTTGGTCGCCAAAGCTTCGAACGCAGATTCCACGCAGGCAATAGCGTCGAGATCGAGCGACACGATCTTGCGCAAATCTGCTTCGGTAAGAATCGTCATGCGGGGCATGGTTCGGCCCTTTCGTTGATATCCGCACAGACGATGCGCCGATGCTGTTCCATGTCGACATTGCGGCCGGAAAGAATGGCGACGATAGGCCCCTTTGCCTTGATTTTTCCCGCGAGCAGCGCACCTATGCCGACGGCCGCCGCACCTTCGATGATTTCGCGTTCATGCGTATAGGCGTGCGTCATGCCGGCAGCGATTTCGTCCTCGGAGAGCAGGATCACATCATCGAGCAGTTCCCGGACCATCGCGAAGGTGAACCGGTTATCAATGCCGATCCCGCCGCCAAGCGAATCCGCAAGACTTTCACTTTCTTCGACAAGAATTGGCCTGCCTGCATCAAGGCTGGCACGCATGGCGGCGCCGCGATCCATCGAAATACCGATGACCTTCGCAGCGGAACGTTTGGCCTTGACCGCCGCCGCAACACCTGAGGCCAGACCCCCGCCCGACACCGGAACGAGGACGGTGTCGACATCCGGAACGGCGTCAATGATCTCGAGACCTAGTGTTCCTTGCCCGGCAATGACCTTGGCATTGTCAAAAGGCGGCACCATGGTGAGGCCGCTTTCCAGTACGAGCCGGTCTACTTCTTCCTGCGCGTCATCCTGCGATTTGCCGATGATGCGAATTTCGGCACCAAGACGGCGGATCTCATCCACCTTGTTCTGCGGGACAAGCCGGGACATGCAAATGATGGCGTGTACGCCTTCAAGATGTGCGGCATAGGCGAGGGCGYGGCCATGGTTTCCCGTGGATGCTGCGACAACGCAGCGTTGCTTTTCGGCTACGGAAAGCTGGCTCAAGGCATTGGTAGCGCCGCGCAGCTTGAAACTGCCGGTAGTTTGGCGGTGTTCGAGCTTGAGAAAAACCGGTAGGCCCGTCATTTCCGATAAGGATACCGAGCTGACGGTAGGGGTATGCACCACCTTGCCCGCAAGTGCGTCACGCGCCCTCTCAATCTCAGCGATGGTCACCAATTTGTCGATCATGGCTCACCAACCAGCCATGGATTGCGTCATCAGACTGCCCCATTCCGGACGAGGCGTAAGATCGTCACATATACGTAGCGTTGCCCAGGCAGTTGCAAGATTGCTGCTGACAACAGGCTTTCTGATTGCCTGTTCGATTGCGAGCGCAACGCCCGCCGCCCGCACTGCCGTACACGAAATGAACAGCGCGTCAGCGTCGCTCGCCATCGCTTCTTGAGCAGCGGAAATCAGCGATTGCGGACTTATGCGCGCCATCTCGCGATCATCGTCGAGACCAAAACACGTGAAACTCGCAATGTCGAAACCCTTGGCCGCGAAGTAACCCGCCATGGGCGTGCTGGTTTCGATCGTATAGGGCGTGAGAATGCTGATGCGTCTTGCACCGAGCGCCTGCAATCCGCGGACGGCAGCCAGCGGCGGCGTCACAACCGGCACGGCGGGCTTGGCAAGGTTGATTGCAGCTTCGATCTCGTCGTCGCCGATCACCACAGAAGCCGCGGTACAGGAATAGCAAATCACATCGAGATCTTCATCTGGCAGGATGAGGCTCGTGCCCTCGGTAAGTGAAGGCTGCATCAGCCGCAGATTGTCTGGCGTGGTCGGGTTCGCGTAGGGAATGCGCGCCGTATAAAGACCGATGCGATCACTCGCCACCATGCGCTGAAAATCCGGTTCGGTGGTGTGATCGGTAGCGAGGATCACAAGCCCGACGCGTTTGCTGAGCGGGCGATTGTCAAAATCCAGTTCCATTGCGGTTTGGCGGATCGTAGGGAAGGCGTCCATGATCATGCTCCTCAGTCTATCCTGCCATAGCGGCGTTCCAGCCAACGCAGCCCGACGACGGAAATCAGGCTGATGACGAGGAAGAACGCTCCGACGAGCGTGATCGGCTCAATATAGCGGTAATTATAGTTGGCGATGCTCCGCGCCTGGTTCATCAGTTCAAGCACCGTAATTGCAGACAGAAGCGGCGTTTCCTTGAACATGGCAATGAAGTAATTCGCGAGAGCGGGGATCATGGGCGGCAGCGCTTGGGGCAGGATGATCTGCGTCCAGGTCTGCCAGGCGTTGAGATTACATGCCTTGGCTGCTTCCCATTGACCGCGTGCAACATTATCGATGCCGGCGCGATAGACCTCGGCAGTATAGGTTCCATAGTGCAGACCGAGACCGATTACGCCGGCGACGAGCGGCGAGAGTGTCAGCCCAAGATCCGGCAGCACGTAGAAGATGAAATAAAGCTGTACCAGCAGAGGTGTTCCGCGAATGAACTCAGCAACGAAGCCCATTGGCCTCGAAATCAGTTTGTTCTTTGATCGGCGAACGATAGCGATGGCAAGCCCAACTATTGCAGCCAATATGTATCCAAGCACCGTCGCGAGGATGGTGATCTTCGCGCCCTCGATGAGTGTGGGAAGAATTTGAATGACGAAAGCCCAATCCCATTCCATCGCTGCCTCCTACGACCTGATGCCGTCAAGGCCGCGCGTCAGGTGACGCTCAAGGCCGCGAATGGCGAAGGAGATGACGCAGGCGATGGCAAAATAGAGAATGAGAATTGTCAGGAACGGAAACAACGTGCTGCCCGTCTGTGCCCGTACCACTTGTGCCTGAAATGTCATGTCCGACAGCGAGATGAGCGAGACCACAGCCGATGCTTTCAGGAGTTCGATGGCATTGTTGCCGAAAGTTGGCAGCATCAGCACGAAGGCCTGCGGCAAGATTACGTGGCGAAGGCCTTGCCAACGATTGAAATTGAGCGCCGTGCAGGCCTCGTATTGTTCTTTGCCAATGGATTTGATAGCGCCGCGCACCGCTTCGGCAGCATAGGCGCCGACATTGAGGCCAAGCGCAAGGACGCCCGCTTGCAAGGGCGTCAGCGTGAAACCGAAGAGCGGGAGTACGAAATAAGCCCAGAACAGCTGAACGAAGATCGACGTGCCTCGAAAAAATTCAATATAGGCGGTCGCTAGCC
>NZ_JBFUMG010000152.1:0-9208 GCF_054049495.1 Phyllobacterium sp. P5_D12
GAACCAGTGCGAAGCTGCGCCGCGTCTCTTTCCTGATCGACGTGCCGCATGGCGAGGGTGCTGCCGATGTCATGGGCGACGAGCCCATCTGGGCCAAAACCTCGAAGGATTACGGGACGGTTCAGGCAGGTCATGGTGTCGGCGCTCCGCGCTTTGACGCAACAGGGGCGGTGGTTTCCGATGAGGGCGACAAGGGAGCTGTGCAAGGCGAATGGCGCGTCGTAGGCTGGGTTACGTCTGGCGGCTATGCTCATTATGTCGGCCAGTCAATGGCTCAAGGCTACGTGCCGGCAGAACTCGCCAAAAGTGAAGAGCAGGGCTTGTTTGAGGTGGAAATCCTTGGCGTTCGCCGGGCCGCCCGGATCAATCTGGAGCCTCCGTTCGATCCGTCAGGCGAAAAGATGCGCGGGTAATTCAAAGGCCGAAATATAGGGCAGGCCTCTGCGCTTGCCTGTCCAACCGACGACGACCAAGGCGCTAGCGGCTTCATCATAGCGCTGCGCCAGTTCCCAGGATTTGCAATCGATAGCAGCGATATCTGCTCGGCCAGACGCAACTGCGTCAACGGAATGGCGATGCCCGCCGGTCTCCGTATGGCCAATAAACAGATCCAGCGTCTCTCCCTGGGCTTCGAGATCCCGCTGAAGAGCGAGGTACCCAGACATGGAGTCATAACTATTGAACGCGAGCCGTTTCCGCCGCATTACGTCCACAGGCAGGCTGGCCTCTCCGCCGACTGGCGCCGCTACAGGCAGCCCCTCGCCTCGCCGCATGACCAGCGCGCTTGAGTAAAGTTCACCATTTCCGCCATCAACGCCAGAATAGTCATCTTGCCCGACAACATGGACATAGGCTTGAAGACCCAGTTCCAGCGGGCCCCAGCAAGCTTGGGCAAAGAGCAAACCAGGATGACACCACAGCGCCTGCCGATCTAAATCGTCGGGTGGAAGTAGGGCTGGGTCCGGCGCGATGAAATTGCCAGCCCGATCCTTGATGCCGCCAGGAACCGCCGGCAGATCAGCATTGCGGCGCGCCAGAAAATCCGGCGCATTAAAACCGTTCGATCGCAATGCGTCACGCAAGGCCGCCCACTGCGCATCAACTTCAGCGCGCCGTTCCGGCCAGTCATACATCGGCAAAGCCGCCACAAGAGTCATAGAGTTTGTCTACTCTTTCGGCGGCTCGGCGGGAATAGGCATTGTTGAGCCACCCTGCAGACTGATGCCATGGCGGCGTGGCCGGAAGGCCCGTCCTGGAGCTGGCTCACGACGAAGAACGGGGTGAACGACTTCCTGTTTTTTGCGGAATGCATATGCACGCAAAATCTCGAAATAATTGCGGAAGACATAACCACCATTCATGCGCTGCCATTCCTCTCGCTGTTCGCGATAGAGCTCCGGCAGATCATACCAAGGCGCGGTTGGCCGTTTATGGTGCACAAAATGCAGATTGTTATTGAGGAATATGAGAGCGAGAGGCGATTTCTCCACAATAATCGTCCGCCCGTCTGGGCGCTCCGACCATTGGTGTTCGCAATAACTGCGGATCGAGATGATTGACAGGCCCCAATAAACAGCTGTCAGCGCATAAATCCAAAGCGGAATGCCGAAGACCAGCCATACCAGGCCGAGCATTGGAACAAGTCCGGCGCCATGCAAGAGCCATGCGGTGCGCGTCTTCCTGTCTCCTCCAGCAACCAGTTTCACCTCAGCGATGACAAAGCCAATGGCCATCAGAATCGGGCCAATAATAATCCGGCCACTCAGCGTGTTGTTCCAGTTGAGGAGTGATTTGACAAACGCAGGCAGTTTTTCCCAGTCGCCCATGGCGCGGAAATAACTCTCAGGATCGTCATAGGGGTCTGTCAGCCGCTCATCCGCATGATGCTTGAGGTGAAGATGCTTGTACCGCCGGTAAGGGAAAACGAGTCCAATCGGCAACGAAATCAGGATTTCGTTGACAAGACCACTGCGCGTTGGGTGGCCGTGCAGAACTTCATGCTGTAGGGACGAATGCAACGCGACCGAAATGGCCATCACTGCCAAAGCAACCAATGGCATGGTGTCGTAGACGTAAAAACCGGAGAAAAACCAAAGCCCGTAGCAGGCTGTCATCAAGCCAATGGTTGGCCATTCAATGCCGGTGCGCTTGCGCGAATGCTGGGATTGTGAAGAGGGTATTTTGTTATGTCGTTCTGATTCCATGTTTTTCATGGTCTCATTGTCAGGAGCTGTCAGCAATGCGATTTTTGTGAGTAAGTGTTGATTTTGCGCACCAAATGGCGCAATTGTTGTGTATTATAAACAATGCGGTGCGAATATGGATAAACGAGATCTTTCCCGCCTGTTCCAGGAGCGCATCAAAAGTCTCCTTGTCCGGAGCGGTGAAAACCAGTCAGCCTTTGCTGCATCAGTTGGTATTGACCGTTCAGCCCTGTCACAACTGCTTTCCGGTCAATCTACCAGGCTGCCGCGCGTCGAGACTTTGCTCAACATTGCCGAGCGCCACGCCGTGTCGCTCGATTGGCTTCTGGGACTGAGTCAGGATGAGGGTATTACCGGCGAACTTCGCCCAAGCATGGAAATAGAAGAAGGTTCGGACAATTTCGAACGCACTCTTCTTGTCAAATGGCACGCGGAAGCCACAGGCAGCAAAATCCGGTACGTTCCCGCGCGCATCCCGGACCTGTTGCGGACACAGGCCGTGGTTGCGTACGAAACATCAATGGTCCACCGCGACCCGGCAACCCAGTTGAGCGAGACCGCATTCCGGCTTGATTATAATCGACAACCGGGCACCGACATGGAAGTCTGTATGCCGTTTCAGACGCTAAGCGACTTCGCCGCCGGTTGCAGCATCTGGAGCGATCTTTCGCGCAAGGTCCGTCTCGAACAACTCAACCACATGGCCGAATTGATTGATGAGCTTTATCCGTCATTTCGGCTCTATCTCTTCGACGGACGCGAGCGCTTCTCTGTTCCCTATACCGTTTTTGGCCCGTACCGCGCCGCKATATTTGTCGGGGAAATGTATCTAGTCCTGTACACAACGGAGGCGGTGCTGACCATGCAACGGCATTTCGACGGACTTATCCGGGTTGCCAAAGTCAATGCCCATGAAGTGGCTGGACACATTTCATCGCTGAAGGTCGGTTGACCATGCGGCAGGCCTTGTCGCAAATGATTATTGACCACATATAAAGACTTCCTTATATCGTTATTTAATTCATCCAAGGGAAACGTGCGCCATGACCATTGCAAACCCACTTGCTGATCTCATCGCCGAGAAGGGCGTTTTGCTGGCCGATGGCGCGACCGGTACAAATCTTTTTGCAACCGGGCTTGAAGCAGGCGAAGCTCCGGAACTCTGGAACGCAGTGCAGCCCGAGAAAATCATTGCGTTACATCAAGGGTTTGTCGATGCTGGAGCCGACATCATCCTGACCAATTCCTTCGGTGGCACACGTCATCGTCTGAAACTGCATCATGCACAGGATCGTGTATTCGAACTCAACAAGAAAGCCGCCGAGCTGGCGCGCAGCGTTGCTGACAAGGCAGACCGCAAGGTCATTGTTGCAGGTTCCGTCGGCCCAACAGGCGAATTGCTAGTACCGCTCGGTGCCTTGACCGAAGAAGATGCGGTCGCGGCTTTCACTGAACAGCTGGAAGGCTTGAAGGCCGGAGGCGTCGACGTTGCCTGGATCGAGACAATGTMGGCTCCGGGCGAAATCCGCGCAGCTGCAGAGGCAGCTGTCAAAGTGGGCCTTCCTTATGTGTATACCGGATCATTCGATACCGCCGGCAAGACCATGATGGGCCTACCGCCGAAGGACATCCACGGTGTAGTCGATGGACTTGCGCAACGTCCGGTTGCCGTTGGCGCAAATTGTGGCGTCGGTGCCTCGGATATTTTGGCGTCTCTCCTCGACATGAGCGAAGCCGATCCTTCCGCAACGATCGTTATCAAAGGCAACTGCGGCATACCGGAATTTCGCGGCGCGGAAATCTTCTATTCCGGCACTCCGGAACTGATGGCCGACTACGCCCATCTCGCAATCAATGGCGGCGCAAAGATCATCGGTGGCTGCTGCGGCACATCATTCGAGCATCTGGCGGCAATGCGCAAAGCGCTCGACAGTCACACGCATGGCATACGCCCTTCTGTCGAGACAATCGTCGAGACCATCGGACCAATGCGCAACAAGCTTGCAGCTCACGCTGATGACATGCCGAAGCGGGAACGCCGCGGACGGCGGGGATAGACTAACTTGACGCAAAAAACCGGCGGTTTGACCCGCCGGTTCTTTTTGGCACAGTCTTTTGGACCTCAGAGGTCCTCGATTTCGCGGCGGACCCTCTTCAGGATTTCGCGCAACTGCTCGGCTTTTTCTGTTGTCAGCGATCCACTACGAAGCTTCGAGCGAAGCGCGAAGCTCAATGCATGCATCTCTTCACCCAGAGCAGCACCGTGTATCTCGCCTGAAGCGCTGTCGAGTTGGCCGTTTATCTTGTCCAACTCCGCCCGGTTCTCGTCGAGATAGGCAAGCCCCTGATCCGTAATCGTATAGAGCCGCTTGTTGCCCGTTGTGGTGGAAGTGACAAGATCGGTCTCTTCCATCATCTGCAACATCGGGTAGATCGCACCGGCACTCGGGGTATAGGCCCCCTGGAATCTCGCCTCCAGCGCCTTGATGACATCGTAACCGTGACGCGGTTCTTCCGCGATCAAGCCGAGGACGACAAGGCGCAATGCGCCTGGATCGAACATGCGTGGGCCGCGCCCTCCAAAAGGACCGCCTCGATGCCGCCCGAACGGACCGCCGCGTCCGCGTCCGCCAAAGCGACCGCCTCCCTCCTGCGAACCTGACATTGCCTCAACGCGCGACCAGTGATCGCCGCCGAGACCGTGGTGATTTCTGCAATGACCGTACATGGAATTTCTCCTAGTTATATCTTTCATGCGCTATATCTACACAAAGATATATCTTTAAGCAAGTCAAAGATATATCTTTTAGCGAGATTCCCGCCTAAGAGTTTGAATTAGCTTCTGTATTTGTTACGGAAAGCACGTCAGCCTCGCGCAAAAGCGTTCATGTGAAAACGCATGTGCGGCGCATTGTAGACCTGCTCGCATCCCACAGGACACGCGCGGCGCGCCAAACAACCGCCGTTCAGGCACTCGTTCCCCTCTCCAGAAGCAAGATGAGAACGACAACGGACGACATTGTATCCGTCACCGGCAAAAGCATTCACTGGGCAGGCCGAAAGACATGGCTCGTCCCGGCAATCATCACAAGGATGACGCTGCGGACCACCCCTATGAAAGTCGAGTTCGCGATCAAATAGCAGCGCCCCGCGATAAGCATGCCAAAGCCCGAATTCGGGATGGACCAATATTCCGAGTGGAGAAGGGCACAAGCCTTCCGCTTGCTGTGCCCATTGCTGGAATGGCAGATAGGGCCGATCGGAGGGAAACACGGCTATTGCACCGAATTTCATTGCAACGGCACTCAGAACATCCTTGGACCATTGATCGAGCGGATCCTGGGAATCCGCGTGGTCTTGCCACCACCGCGTGAAATGCGGCCAAATGGCCGACCCGAAGTGGCCAACCAAGACAACACTTCGAAAATGGCCCCCTTGAATCAAGGGCGAAGGAGCGTTCTCTTCGTCGAAAACGAAACCGCCGCGCGGGACCAAACCATATGGCTCCAGCGCGGCGGCGATTTGATTGGGGATCAGGTTTTCACGATCATCCTGCATCTGAACCCTTTACAGCAGAGGCCCAGACTTCCTGGTGGATCAGATCGGCCACTTTAGCCCGGCCGTCTTCGGGCTTCTTTCACGTGAAAGCGTCGGGCATGGACGCCTTTTTCTTGGCGATGAACTCCTTAAGTGAATCGTCGATGTCCGGGTCGAGATAGGGCGCCTCGTATGTTTCCAGCCAGCGGCGAGCAAGTTCATTAGCGCGCTGATCCGCCCGCTTTTCGCCTTCCGCCAGCCATTGCTCGTACGAATTGTTATCTGCAATATTCGACCGATAGAATGCCGTTTGGAAGTTCGCCTGCGTGTGGTCGCAACCAAGATAGTGGCTACCAGGACCAACTTGCCGGATAGCATCCATCGCCTGACCGTTCTCGGAGAGGTCGACGCCTTGGGCGATCTTCTGGGCCATGCCGAGCTGATCAATATCCATCATGAATTTTTCATAGGAAGATACCAGACCGCCTTCGAGCCAGCCCGCCCCATGCAGCACGAAATTCGTGCCCGCAAGAAGCGTCGAATTCAATGTATTCGCGCTCTCATAAGCTGCCTGAGCATCGGAAACCTTGGAAGCACAGAGCGAACCACCGGTGCGGAAAGGCAATCCGCAGCGGCGTGCCAGCTGCGCGGCACCGTAGGAAACCAACGAGGGTTCGGGCGTACCAAAGGTCGGCGCACCTGATTGCATGGAGATCGACGACGCGAATGTGCCAAAAATCACAGGGGCGCCCGGCCGGATCAGCTGAGTGAAAGACGCACCCGCAAGAACCTCAGCCAGGACCTGTGTGAGCGTACCTGCCACCGTAACCGGGCTCATGGCGCCGGCAAGAATGAACGGCGTGACGATGCAAGCCTGGTTGTTACGCGCATAGACCTTCAATGCACCCAACATGGTTTCGTCGAATACCATGGGAGAATTCGCATTGATCAGGCTGGTCAAAACAGTGTTTTGATCGAGATAGTCCTCGCCAAAGACCAGCTTGCACATGGAGATCGTATCTTCGGCACGTTCAGGTGCGGTGACAGATCCCATGAAAGGCTTGTCGGAATATTTGATATGCGCATACACCATATCGAGATGGCGTTTGTTGACGGGCACATCGACCGGTTCACATACCGTACCGCCGGAATGATGAATAGACGGCGCCATATAAGCCAGCTTGACGAAATTATTGAAATCTTCGATCGTCGCGTAACGGCGAACGCCCGCGAGATCACGAACGAAAGGTGGCCCATAGACCGGTGCAAAAACGGTAGCATCGCCGCCAATCTGGACGGAGCGTTCCGGATTTCGCGCATGCTGCGTGTAGATCGGCGGAGCAGTCTTCAGCAGAGAACGCGGCAGACCCTTGGGAAAATGTACCCGCTCGCCCTTGACGTCGGCACCCGCTTCTTTCCATAGCGCCAGTGCTTCCGCGTCATCGCGAAACTCGATACCAATCTCTTCAAGCACCGTATCGGCGTTCGCCTCAATTATCGACAAACCTTCTTCGTCCAACACTTCGAACGTTCGTATCTTGCGCGTAATATAAGTCAGCGACTTACCAGGACCGCCACCCGAACGCGCGGCACGACGTGCAGCTGCACCCGCGCCAGCGCCGCGGCCGCGACGTCCACTGCTTGTCTCTGCTTCTGCAGGTGCATCGACTGACGTTTCCTCAACCATTTTCTGTCTCCTCAGCGCTTCACAAGCGCAGACTTCGTCTTAAGCAGGTCAAATCTAAACGTGGCACCAGCGAGAGCGTTTCCGTGTGCGGCACCGGGTGGCGCATCGGAGACAAACTGCCGGTCGTTTTCGTCATTTACTAGGTCGCATTTAAGCGATGCGTTTTCAGCAACTTGCCCGATATGTTAAAGAAACACCAGTTATGTTAGTGACATTGCATAACGCTTGAGAGGAAGCATAAAAATGGCCGATGATGAAATCATTCTTTCGGAGCTTTCTGACGATGAACTCGTCGAGCAAATGCATGACGATCTTTATGACGGCCTGAAGGAAGAAATTGAGGAAGGCACCAACATTCTGCTTGAACGTGGTTGGGTGCCCTACAAGGTTCTGACCGAAGCTTTGGTCGAGGGCATGCGCATCGTTGGCGAAGACTTCCGGGACGGCATTCTCTTCGTACCTGAAGTGCTGCTCTCAGCCAACGCGATGAAGGCCGGCATGTTTATCCTGCGCCCTCTCCTTGCTGCAACCGGGGCACCGAAGCAGGGCAAGCTCGTCATCGGGACCGTCAAAGGCGACATCCATGACATCGGAAAAAATCTGGTCGGCATGATGATGGAAGGTGCTGGCTTCGATGTCATCGACCTTGGTATCAACAATCCGGTCGAAAAGTATCTGGCGGCAATCGAAGAACATCAGCCCGACATTCTTGGCATGTCGGCACTACTTACGACCACCATGCCCTACATGAAAGTCGTCATCGACACGATGAAGGAAAAGGGCATCCGCGACGACTATATCGTGCTCGTGGGTGGTGCACCTCTCAACGAAGAGTTCGGCAAGGCCGTCGGCGCGGACGCCTATTGCCGCGATGCGGCGGTTGCTGTTGAGACCGCCAAAGCCTACATGAAACGCAAACACAATCAGCTTTCGGGAGCTTGATGGCGTGCAAAACGGCCGCATGAGCATGCGACCGTTTTGTTAGCAAGAAATCAATAAACGGCTGAGGCCCAGACGGCCCTAAGCGTTAATTAATTGGCTGACTTTGCCACGCGATGACCAGCGCTCTGGGTCGCATTGACCGTATTGGCCGTATCTTGACCCATGCCGCGAATTGTATTGGCACAGCCGGCAAGTGCGACGACTGCAAGTACAGCGGCAATCGGAGCGATATGTGATAGTTTCATGGACGGTATCTCCCGTTCTGCTAAAATTAAATCCAACGCTGGAACAACGCGATAGAGCAAGATCAGTTCCATGAATGCAAGCCGAAAGTCGACGAAGTCACCAGAGATCGTTCGGGTCATTGCTTGCGGGATGATTGCGCGGGAAATCCTCGCGATACGCGAACAATTTGGCCTCGAGCATATTGATCTCAAGTGCCTCCCCGCGATTTATCATCACTATCCGGATAAGATTGCGCCATCGGTAGATCGCGCAATCGTCAAAGCCAAGGCAGAAGGCATAACACGCATATTCGTCGGCTATGCAGACTGCGGTACGGGTGGCATGCTTGACCGCGTCTGTGAGAAACATGGCGTCGAACGTATCGCCGGCCCGCATTGCTTTTCATTCTATGCCGGCAACGAAGCCTTCTCCTCACAGTGGGACGACGATATGACGTCGTTTTTCATGACGGATTTCCTCGCCCGCCATTTCGAAGCGTTCATGGTCAAACCGCTGGGACTCGATCGGCACCCGGAACTGCGCGACATGTATTTTGGCAACTACACCAAGATGATTTACATGGCGCAGACTGATGATCCTAAGTTGAGCGCGA
>NZ_JBFUMG010000153.1:0-9190 GCF_054049495.1 Phyllobacterium sp. P5_D12
ATACCGAATTCCTGCTCGCAAATTGCGGCGATCGCACCGACACAGTAATTGGTATAGAGGAAGCCTTCAGGCCAAAACGCGATAATCTCCTGCATTTCTGTCAGCTGCGAATCGCTCTGCTTGGGATGGCTTCGGACTGTTGCCGGTCCTATGGTGATAAGCTCTTTGAGCACGAGTCCTGCGGCGAAGATGATGAAATCCTTGCGATCGATCTGCGCATAGGACTTTTGTTGTTCAACCGTCTCGACCCAGTTGAGAAAAGCCTTGGTCAATCTGGTTTCATCGATGGCAAATTGATATCCGTAGTGTTCCGCAATCAGCGCGGCATTCTTGCGAAAAGCCATGCGAAACCAACGCAGTTGGCGAAGCCGGTGCCGTAAATCCGGCATATGGACCAATTCGTCTCTGAACAGAAAATCCATGCCTTCTCACCTTTAAATTTATTGTATCACGTCATACGCCGTGATGCAGCACAAGCCAAGTTTTAACAGAACCGAAATCATACATATTGACATTACAAAAAACAAATGTTCTATATTTTTTCGTTCGATCATAGCATATGTTTGCGGTCGGGCGTTGGGAGGTTGAAGACATGGCAATGTGGCAATGGGGATTGCTGGCCCTTGGGATTTTGTGGGCGCTGCAATCACTGGGCGTCTGGTACCAGATGCGCCACTATAGCGATGTGATGAAAGGCATCACTTCCAAATACAATGATGGTTTTGTTGGCGCGGGCAATGTTCGCGGCCGCTTTGGCAAGGGTGTGATCGTCCTCATTCTCGTTACGCCGGACCTTGCGGTTCAACGTTTTCTCGTGATGAGCGGCAGGTCGGTTTTTGCGAAATTCAAGCGGCGCGAGGAGTTTGAGGGTATCTCGCTGAACGCATTGCGCACCGATCCTGTGATGACAGGTCTGGGGGAGCCGAATATCGCCAAGGCGGCGGAGCGCGCAATCGAACAGATAGACAAGGCCAGGGCAGAACCAAAGCGGCCCGGTCTAATCGGGATCAAGCCAGTCAACGCATAGGGACGGCCGTTTGGAAAACGGTCGATAAGGAGGAGGGAACATGTCAATTTTAACAATGCTGGCGCAACATGCGGACATCGCCGCGCACCATATTTCGGTGGCGGGATCGATGGTCTCGGATGCGGCGCTCCACGGCAAACAGGCCATCACGCATGCGGGCAACGATCTTGTCGTGCTTGCGCAATCGACGGGGGATATCACTGTCGAGGAATTCAAGGACAAGCTGAAGAATGTCCAGCAGGAGGAGCAGCTCGGCTGGCTGACCCACATCGGTAAATACTTCATCGGTATCTTCCAGAAGGGCGGCGAGGTCTTCGCCGGATTTGTAACAGGCATTATCCCGACGCTTGTCGTGCTGATGACCGCATTCTACGCTTTGACGGAGCTTGTCGGCGAAGAACGCGTGCATGGCATCGCTCGCGGTGCAGGTCGTATCGCGCTGACGCGCTACACCGTCTTGCCCGTGCTTTCCGTGTTCTTCCTCACAAACCCGATGGCCTATACGTTCGGTTCGTTCCTCGAAGAAAAGCACAAGCCCGCGTTCTATGATGCAGCCGTATCCTATGTGCATCCACCGCTTGGCCTGTTCCCGCACATTAATCCCGGCGAATATTTCGTCTGGGGCGGTATTCTCGTCGCGCTTCTCGAACTTGAGAAAAAAGGCGCGGTTCCCGTCGGCTATCACATCAACGTCGCCATCTGGTACGCGCTCGTTGGTCTGGTTGTCATTCTGCTGAAGGGCATGCTGACCGAGCGCATTACTGCCATCATGGCACGCCGTCAGGGCATCGAACTTTAAGTCGCGGCGGGGAAGTAAAATGTCAAAGACCTATAAAGCAGTAAAAATTTCCAGAGGCAGTAATGGTTGGGGCGGCCCGCTCGTCATTCAGCTGACGCCAGAACGTAACAAGGTCGTGTCCGTCACCGGTGGCGGCATTCATCCTGTCGCACGCCGCATTGCAGAACTCACGGGCGGAGAGGCGGTTGATGGTTTCAAGGCGCCCCCGGTTGAAGGAGAGATGGGCGTTGTTGTCGTAGACTGCGGCGGTACGGCCCGCTGCGGTGTTTATCCACGCAAACGTATTCCGACCGTCAATCTGACGCCGGTCGGCCAAGCAGGACCCCTGGCGCAGTTCATTACTGAAGACATCTACGTTTCGGGCGTGAAGGAAGCCAATATCGAACTCGCCGACGGCTCACAGCCGGCAGCAGTTGCAGGAGCAAGATCGTCCCAGGACTCGCCGCCCACGCCCGCAGAACTTGCCGCATCCATGGCAAGCCGGACTGCAGCGTCGGACAACGGTGAAGGTGGGTTAATAGGCTTTATCAGCACTATCGGGCGAGCTATGGGCCGTGTGGTCGGCATTTTCTTCAATGCCGGTCGCCGTACCATCGATCAGGTCGTGCGCAACGTTCTGCCGTTTATGGCCTTCGTGACCATGCTCATCGGCTTTATCCTTTATACCGGGATCGGCGATGTGCTGGCGCAACCAATGGGACCGCTTGCCAACAATATCGTCGGTTTGCTGATCCTTTCAGCCATCTGCGGCCTGCCGTTCCTGTCGCCGATTTTGGGACCAGGTGCGGTTATCGCCCAGGTCATCGGCGTTGCGATTATCGGTCCACAGATCGCCAATGGCACGATTTCACCAGCAATGGCTCTGCCAGCACTGTTCGCCTATAATACGCAGGTAGGTTGTGACTTTGTCCCGGTTGGTCTGGCGCTGGGTGAAGCCAAGCCAAAGACGATCGAAATCGGTGTGCCAGCGGTTCTGATCAGTCGCCAGATCATGGGCCCTGTATCGGTGGTTATAGCCTGGATCGTTAGCCTGATCGTATTTTGAGTTCAATAAGAAGAAAAAGAGGTTCGCCATATGTCAGTCCTATTGAAAACACGGGTAACAGCCGTTGGACCTGAGGTGGCGGATCTTGCCGAGGGAGGCGTGGTCATTCTGTTTGCGGATGGCGCGCCACCTGAACTTGCAGAGGTTTCGATCCTGCATGCTGTCGAGGGCAAGCCTTCTGACGAGACACCGCCAGTAGGGGCCGCAATTCATATTGGCGATGTCTCTGCCAGCATCACCGGTATTGGCGATTATGCCTGGCAGAAGGTCAAAGATATTGGACATGTGGTCATTACGTTCAATGGGTCCGATCAAGTTGAACGCCCAGGCGAAATTTGCGCATCGGAAATCGATACGGCTGAGCTGGTATCGGCGTTGAAAGTTGGAACGACGATTACCATCGGGTAATGAATTATCGAAGAGAGATTTGAATGGARCGCTCGACAATAGTGCGGGTGCACGATGGATTGCATGCGCGGCCAGCCACCAGATTTGTCAAACTCGCAAAGGGTTTCGAATCGGATATCGAGCTGATCAAGGCCGACAAATCCGTCAGTGCAAAGAGTTCCGTGAAGCTGATGCTGCTAGGCGTCAAGGAAAACGAGACAGTTACCGTACGGGCGAGGGGTGCCGATGAGATCGAGGCAATCGAAGCACTGATCGGATACCTTGAAGATCCGCATGCAGGCACCGCGGAAGAGGAACGAGCTGAAAAAGCATCTGCCGAACCTGCGCTTGTTCAGCCCAAGGCCTTCTCGACAAATTCCAACGCCTCGGCAACGGGCAAATTGCGCGGGGTTGCTGCCAGCGAAGGCGTTGCCATCGGGCCAGCCTTCGGCTTTTTTCCGGCGGAGATCAAACACGAAAACCGCCTGCTGGCAGCGGACGAAATACCGGCAGAGGCCGGGCGGCTGACGCAGGCTTTCGCGACCGTACAGCATCGCATGGATATGTCATTGACCGCGACGAATCTCGCAGAAAGCGACCGCGGCATTATCGCCGCTCTCAAGGATATTGCCTGCGACGATGAACTCACACAGGCTGCGGAAGCGCTGGTGAAGGAAGGCATGGATGCGGTTTCTGCGGTCATTGGCGCCACGTCAAGAATTGCGGCGGATTTCTCTTCAATGGATGATCCTTACCTCAATGCCCGAGCTGACGACGTGAACGCAGTCGGGCGGCAGATTTGCCTTGCGCTACTGGGGCAGGACGATGCCAATCTTGAGGCCATCCCTAACGGTGCAATTCTGATCGCCGACGACATCGGCGCGTGGGATCTGGCCCGCGCCCCACTGAAGCGCATTGCCGGTGTGATATGCGGCCATGGTGGCGCTACATCGCACGTCGCGATCATTGCGCGTGCGCACGGGATCCCTGCGGTTCTCGGGCTTGGACCTTCCGTGCAGGAATTGCAGCAGGTCAAGAGCGTTGCGCTGGATGGTAATAATGGTGATGTCTTTCCCGATCCTGACCAGACGACGGTCGATCGCTTCCATGCGCAAGTCGGCGTCGCCGAAACGGAAAGGCAGGCGTTGAAAGCTTATAAGGATATCGTACCGAGGCGTGCTGACGGCACTATCATCGAGATCGCAGCCAATCTCGGCTCCCTGGAGGAGATCGAAGCGGCGCAGGAAGCCGGTGCCATGGGCGTTGGGCTGTTCCGCACCGAGCTGCTGTTCATGCGGCACATTCATCTGCCATCAGAGGATTTGCAGACCGAAACCTACACGACGCTTGCCAAAGCGTTCGCGCCACACCCTGTTATTGTCCGCACGCTGGATATTGGCGGCGACAAGCCGATATCCGGTATAGATTTTCCGGATGAAGAAAATCCGTTTCTCGGCTGGCGCGGTATTCGCATGTGCCTCGACCGCCCGGATGTTTTCAAACCGCAATTGCGTGCGCTCCTGCGTGCCGCCGTGCATGGCAACATCAAGGTCATGTTGCCGATGGTCTCGGATCTTGGCGAAGTTCGCGCTACGCGCAGCCTGATCGACGAGTGTGCCGCAGAACTCAAAGCAGAGGGGAGGGACTACGCGAATTTCGACCTTGGTGTCATGGTCGAGACACCAGCAGCCGTCATGATTGCACCCATGCTGGCCAAAGAGGTTGCGTTCTTTTCCATCGGTACCAATGACTTGACCCAATACATCATGGCGGCTGATCGCCTCAACCCGACTGTCGCAAAGTTGAATGACGTGACGCATCCGGCCGTGATGGCAGCGATCGAGCTTACGGTGAAGGCTGGTGTCGAGGCTGGAATCATGGTCGGTATGTGCGGCGAAGCCGCAGGCCGCGCTGATCTCATCCCGGCATTCGTCAATATGGGGCTGACGGAACTCAGCATGAGTCCGGCATCCATTCAACGCGCAAAAAAATGCGTCTGGGAATTAGGGCAGGTGGGGAATCAAAAAGGCGAATAGTTCGGACAAGGCTTTTACCTTATCCGATGTGCCGATTGCCTGATCGAATTTGTCCCCGCGGGCTTGTAGAGCCAACAACGCGCTCTCGACCAATCTTTCATCGTCCGGTTCATGATCCGCATAGGTGGCAAGACCGATCGCGAGGGCGATAGCGGAAAAGCACAAATACTGGGTGTCCAGATCCGGCTGCTGCCCGCCATATCCGGGCAATGGCAAATGCGCCGATTGATATTGCGATTGCAACTCGATCGCCAGCCAGGCGCATACCTCTGCAATGTTATTCAGATCGCCGTCCTTTGCGCCGAACAACAAAGCCGCATGACGGCGAATCACCGCTGAATGGACGGATGCGAATGTTGATTCGTGAATGAGCGCATTATGCGATCCCAAAACGCTCAAGATACGCTTTGTCAGGTAGTAGGCGTCGCGCCGGAACAGCGCCTCGCCTTTGCCGGCATCAGCGGGAAAATAGACATCGAGACTGCGCGCTTCGATGGTCGTCGAATGGGCCGCCGGATCCTGTGAAACCAGAGAGATCGAAATTGTCTCTGCGGCAGTCAAAGCCTTGTCCATGGCGCGGGCGGCCTTACCGAACAAGATATCGGGCAGATTCTGAGGTACGGGCTTGCTATCCTGCCGGCTTGCCCTGATCAGGTGGCGTACATCGCGCAGCCGGTCTTTCAAACTGACGACAATCTCGCTTGAAATATCCCGGATCATGATGGCGTACCTTTGCGCGCAGGTGGATAATCGTTTGTACCTTTTTTTCTTGGCCTGCTAAACAACATTCTCGTGAGGTGTAGTGTGAAGGTCGCCCGGCTTGATGCAGCATTGCTGCTTTGAAGGAACGGGAGCGATCAAAGGGGGGATGATTGAGCGATCGACGCAAGCGAACGAATGGTACGACCAAGAGCCTCCAAAAGACTCCTCTGGATGTGGGGCAGCCGGACACCAAAATCAGCCGGATGCGCATGCGCGCCGCCTGGATGTACTATATCGAGCAGATGACGCAGAACGAGATCGCCGAAATCCTCGGCGTCGGACGTGTGACCATTGTGCGCATGCTGGCCGAGGCTCGGGCGCGCAACGAAGTCAAGATCGGAATCCAGGGCTATCTTTCGGATCTCGTCGCACTGGAAAGGCAGGTGGAGAAACAGTTCGGTCTCGACAAGGTGATCATCGCGCCACTGTCCCATCCGGACAACGACCCTATCCCGGCGATAGCGGCTGCCACCGGAGATTATCTGTCCGGGATCGTCAGCAATGGCATGCGTGTCGGCGTTGGTTGGGGGCGGACGCTTCTCAACACATTGTCCTATCTCGAAGCACGGGCGCTTGAGAACTTTACGGTTATCTCGCTGCTTGGCGGAATCAGCCAGCCACGGCGGTTCAACCCGGCGGAATTTGCCTGGCAATTCGCACAGTTGTTCCAGGGCGATGGGTATCTCATTCCCGCTCCTGCCATGGTGGACAGTATCGAGACCAAAACCGCCTTGATTGAACGCTGCGGCCTCAAAAGCGTGTTCGAGATGGCCGAGGACCTTGATCTCGTTCTGCTCAGTGTCGGCGCTATCGAAACGGCCTCCAGCACGCCCTACCACATCGGTTTCCTTAACCAGGGCCACCAGGCCTCCTTGGCGGAACGCGGCGCAGTTGGCGATCTTCTGTTCCATTTTTACGACAAGGAAGGCCGGCTGGTGGACCATCCCATCCATGATCTCGTCATGTCCGTAGGTATCGACACGGTGCAGCGCGTGCCGGCGCGGGTGTTGACATCTGGCGGCAAGGAAAAGATCAGGGCGCTTTATGGCGCGATGGCGCTCGTTCGTCCGACAGTGTTCATCACCGATGAGGAAAGTGCCCGCCGCTTGCTGGTGCTTGCGGAACAGGAAAAGGGGTGAGCTTTGCTTGCAATTTCCGTTGGAAATCAAAACAAKAGCGCCGGGTAACCCAAGTCAGGGATTGCATTCGCGATTTTTCCCGTTATTGATCGCGGGAGACGCACGGCCAGTTCCACTGCGTCTGATTTCAGGTGGGGCCTGTAGCTCAATTGGTTAGAGCCGGCGGCTCATAACCGCTTGGTTGGGGGTTCGAGTCCCTCCGGGCCCACCAACAATTTCAATGGGTTAGTGTTTTGGCGCTGGCCCGATGCGAGTCAACACGCCAAGTCCAAGCTCGTTCAGGTCGTCGATCTTGACCTGGGCCGCCTTTTGATCTGACCCARTTTCGAACGTGACCGCAACGGGCATGGTCGGCATCTCCGCGGATGGCCGGTAGGTGTAGAGGTCTCGATCAAAATGGCTGAGCGGGAAAACCGACTTGCCTTCTGGCCCAAGGCGAATTTCGAGCGTGCCATCTTTTTCAGCTACTACTGCCTTGCCAATATAAGGATTGAAGTAGGTGCCGGCATAGGCAGACAGCGGCAGCGCTGGCAGCGGGGAGGCGGGAGGTGTCCCGTAACGCTTGATCGCGGCCTCGATCGCCGGCCCAAAGAGCTGCCCGTAGATGTTGTTCCATTCGATAACCCAGTCCTGCGTCGTCTTTCCGGTCATCACGAGCTCGAAGAACGTGTCGGCAAGACCTTCGGGCACGCCGGTTGGGAAGGCGTTGGTAAGGACGACGATGCCCAGCTCCTCGGCAGGAAGCAGACTGACCAGTGTTCGAGCGCCGGTGCTGAACGCGCCGGCATGGCTCCAACCCTCGCCATACCGGCCATATTCCACATTCCAGCCGAGACCGTAGAACGACCATCCGCCGGACACCGGGTTCTTGCCGCGCGCCATCAGCGGCAGATGGGTCTGGCCAATCGCGTCTCCGTCGATGAGTGGCTTGCCATTATAATTGCCATTGCCGAGCTGAAGCCGCATCCATTGAGCAAGGTCCCGCGCATCGGAGCTGACGCCGCCTGCAGGTGACTGCGGGTCGGGGTCGCGTTTGGCCAGCGCGCGCCATTTGCCGTCGAGCGGAACGTGGAGCGTGGCGCGGTTTGTTCGCGTCAGGAAATCGGCATAGCGCGAGCTGGTTGATGACATTCCAAGCGGTTTGTAGAGCTTCGCATCTGCCGCATTTTCCCAACTCATGCCTGCCGCTTTTGCTACGGCGACCGCACCCGCGGTAAGGCCGAAATTGCTGTAGGAGTACTCTGACCGAAAACTACTCGACGGCTTGACCTGATGGAGCCGCTGAAGAATCGCGTCGCGGTCATAGCCGATCTCTTCGAGTTCGTTTCCGGCCCCTCCGGGTAGGCCGCTGCGGTGAGAGAAGAGATCGCGCACGGTCACTTGTGCGGTCGGATAGGCGTCGTAAAGCTGGAAGGATGGATCGATGTCGACAATCCGCGAATCCCAACTCGCCACCCCTTCGCTCACAATCGCCGCCACGACGGTCGAGGCCATCGGCTTGGAGAACGAGGCAAGCTGAAACACCGTATCGGCGTCGACCAGATCACTCTTCCCTTCTTCCCTGACGCCGAAGCCTTTCAAGTAGACCACCTCATCCTGATAGACGACGGCAATAGAAATACCCGGGACCCCGCCATTGGCGATGACTTGTTGCGCCGCCTCTTCCAACTTTGGCAAAGCTGCCAAGATCTTGCCTTTTGTCGCGTGCTCGAAAGACTGGGCCTGGCTGGCAATTGGTGCAATGCCCACCAACACGACGCCAACGAGAAGTTGCAGGCACAAGACGCGGATATGCTTGGCATATCGCTTTGCAGCTTCGGTCATCTCCATTCCCCTCGCATGGTGATGGCCTAACGATACACGAACTGTGTGATGCTTGCTCGACTTTCCTTCGCGATGAACCTGGAGGTTTTACTGTTATTGAGACGCAGTCTCGGCCGTATAGTTTAAGGAACAGATGGAATCATCGTGCACCACACTCAGGCACACTAACTT
>NZ_JBFUMG010000154.1:0-9173 GCF_054049495.1 Phyllobacterium sp. P5_D12
CTTTCCAGCCACGATGTGCTCCACATCTCCAACGAGGAACATCGTGCCATTGTCGATGCGCTCGAAGCGCGCGACCCTGTTCGTAGTCTCATCGCCGCGCGCACCCATATTCTCAATGGCATCGTACGTACCCGTCAAGCTGGACAGCCAGGACCGGTTGAACAGGTTGAGAAACAATCGCGCAAAACGAGCGACGAGAAATCCCGCGACGAAACCTGAAGCTTGAATCGAACCGTCAAGTTTTTTGCAAACACAAAACTGTTGACAATTAACAATCCTCCCAGCACAGTCGATTTGAGAATTTACTCAAGACAGACGTGACATAAGAGGATTTGGGATGAATCAGAACAAGGCAGTCGACATCGAGTTGACGAAATATGTGGCCGAATTCGTGGTCGAGACAGCATTTGCTGATTTGTCGGCTGAAGTCATCGAACTCGGCAAGAAATCAATACTCGACGGCTTCGGTCTTGCCCTTTCCGGTTCGGTTSCCAAAAGCGGCGAATTTGTTCGCCGGCATCTCGGAGATCTCGGGCTTGCTGATGGCGCCGCGACCGTCATCGGTGGCGGCCGCAAGGTAGCGCCTCGGTTCGCCGCATTTGCCAACGGCGTCGGCATCCACGCGGATGACTATGACGACACACAATTGGCCGTCGCCAAGGACCGCGTCTATGGCCTGCTCACGCATCCGACGGCACCAGCCTTGCCAGCTGCCTTTGCGATCGGCGAACTTGTCAAATCTTCCGGCAAGGACTTCATGCTGGCATATCACCTCGGCGTCGAGGTCGAGTGCAAGATCGCCGAAGCAATCGCGCCCCGTCACTACCAGACAGGTTTTCACGCGACGGCTACGTGCGGAACTTTCGCCGCAGCAGCTGCAAGCGCCAGACTGATGGGCTTCGACGTCGCGACCACGCAGCGTGCGCTATCGATTGCGGGCAGCCAGTCCGCGGGTTTGCGCGAGAATTTCGGCACAATGACAAAACCATTCCATGCCGGACGTTCCTCGGAAAGCGGCGTTGCGGCGGCACAGTTCGCTTCCTATGGCTGGACCGCCACGCCTCGGATACTCGAGGCACCGCGCGGGTTCTTTGCCGCAGCGGGCGGCGGCTACGATCAGAGTGCGATTTTCGACAAGCTGGGCGCGCCTTGGACCTTCGCCAATCCTGGCATCTCCATCAAACCGCATCCGTCGGGCTCCCTCACCCATCCCGGAATGACCGAAATGCTCCGATTGATCAAAGAGCATGGCATTCGCGCCGAGGACGTGAAGCATGTACGCGTTGGCACCAATTCCAATATGCCAAATGCCTTGATCCATCATCGTCCGAAGGATGAACTCCAGGCGAAATTCTCCATGGAATTCTGCATGGCGATCCTGCTGCTCGAAGGCCGTGCCGGCCTCAACGAGTTTACAGACGCTGCGGTCGAACGCGAGGACGTCAAGGCGATGATCGAGAAGGTCGATTTCGTTATAGACGACGAGGCCGAAGCAGCAGGCTATCACCTTATGACAACCCTGATCGATATCGAGCTCAAGGATGGCCGCAAGATTTCCGGGCGCGCCGATTTTGGCAAGGGCAGTCCGGCATTCCCCATGAGCTACGACGAGGTGGCGGGCAAGTTCCGTGAGAACGCCGAGTTCGCAGGGATGTCCCGCAGCAAGGCGGATGAGATAGTCGAACTGGTGCGCGGGCTGGAAACCCTTAGCACTCTGGACGATCTGTCAGCGCGTCTTATCTCCGTCGCCTGACGAAATCCATCATGCCAGACTCGGGAACATTGGGTGGCGGTCCGCGTGTCTTCGACCGCACCCTCGCGAGAATGGGTCTGGCATTGCTGATCGGCATCGCGGGGGCGGTGGCTGCCAGAGGCATCTCTATGCCACTACCGTATCTTCTCGGGCCACTTCTGGCTTGTGGCAGTGCCTCCATCATGGGTGCGCCACTTGCTGCATTGCCTTACGGCCGGGAACTTGGCCAGGTGGCAGTCGGGCTGGCTATTGGCTTGCGCTTCGTTCCGGTCGTGGTCATTGCAATCGCCAAGCTGCTTCCGTTCATGCTTCTTGCAACGGTCTTGACGATCATTGCTACAATGGTTGCGGCGCTGCTATTGCAAAAGCTTGCCGGTACCGATCGCAAGACCGCGTTCTTCGCTACCGCCGCTGCCGGGCTTGCGGAAATGGCCGTCGTCGCCCATCAGAAAAACGCGGACAGTGATACGGTTGCCGTGGTTCATTTGATCCGCGTTACATCGATTGTGACAATCGTTCCATTCCTCGTAACGATCTTTGGCGAGGATGGCGGCATTCACCCCACGCCGATACCGTTTCGGGGCGAAGCGATTCCGCTCGTTGCCCTGTTCGTCGTGGGTGCTGCCGCTGCATTTCTGGTGCGGCGATTCAAGCTGCCCAATACATGGCTGCTTGTTCCCGCGGCTATTGGCGCGATCGTCTCAGGTTTTGGCTTTGGCCCTTTTGCGGTTCCGTCGATTGTCCTGACGATAGCGCAGGTCGTCATCGGTGTCTGGCTCGGCTGCCGCTTCAGGCGATCGCTGCTCGGCAGGCTATGGCGGGTAACGTCTTCGGCTCTCGTGACCACGGCGTTCCTGCTTGCTGTTGCCATGGGAATAGCTTTGGCACTGTCGGCAGCTACGGGGCTTTCATTCGTTACAAGTCTGCTTGCCGTGGCGCCCGCCGGGGTTACGGAAATGGCGCTCACCGCTACGGGGATGCATCTCGATGCAACGACGGTGACCGCATTCCAGATCACACGGATTGCTGTGGTGATGACGACGATCCTCTTTACGTTTCGGATATTTGAAACCTTTTCGCGTCGCCTCGACGCATCCTCTGATTGAAAGGATTGTTCCATGACAAGCCATCTCGTGATCGGCATTCTAAACGGCGATGACATCGGCCATGAAATCGTGCCGGCAGCCGTCGAGGTAACGCGCGCAGCGGCCGCCAAGACGGGTCTGCAAATCGATTGGCGGCCGATGCCGATCGGTCGGTCGGCGCTTGACACACACGGCTCGACTTTTCCTGAAGGCACGATGGAAACGCTTTCGAAGATGGATGGCTTCATTCTCGGTCCAATCGGACATCAGGCTTATCCAAAGGTTCCCGGTGCGATTAACCCGCATCCGATCATGCGCAAAGGCTTCAACCTCTTCGCCAATGTCCGCCCCACAAAATCGTTCCCTGGACTTGGCGCTATTCACGAGGGCATCGATCTCGTCATCGTGCGCGAGAACAATGAGGGGTTCCAGCCCGACCGCAACGTGGTTGCCGGCTCTGGCGAATTCCGGCCGACGGAAGATGTGACGATCTCGGTTCGCGTCATCACGCGCGTGGGCTCATCGCGTGTGGCACGGGCGGCATTCGAAATCGCGCAGCAACGCAAAAAACGACTGACACTTGTCCACAAGAACACCGTGTTCAAGCTCGGTTGCGGCATGTTCGTAGAAGAGTGCCACCGGGTCGCCAAGGAATTTCCCGAGGTGACTGTCGACGAGGTGATCGTCGACACCATGGCGATGCGTCTCATTCGGGACCCACAGAGTTTCGACGTCATCGTTACCACCAACATGTTCGGCGACATACTGACGGACGAGGCGGCGGGGCTCGTTGGCGGTCTTGGTATGGCACCAGGCTTGTGCATCGGCGAGGGCAACCTGGCGATGGCGCAGGCCACGCACGGCTCCGCTCCCGATATCGCCGGCAAGGGCATAGCCAACCCATTCGCGATGATCGAATCCGCACGGATGATGATCGAGTGGCTGGGCCATAACCGCAAGATAGCTCAGGCCGTGGAGGCAGCGTCCATCATGGAGAAAGCAATCGCTACGGCACTCGGCGACCCCGCCACGCGTACCCGCGATATCAAGGGGACCGCCGACACCGCCGGAATGACAAAGGGAATTATTGCGGCGCTGGGTTAGTTCGCCAAGTTCGTTCAAAGAACCCTCCCTGCTGCTTCGCAGCCTCTCTCCCCCCAAGGGGGAGGGTATCAGCGCCATTTCTGCGGCCTACAGCGCAGTCTTTGAACTAAGCCTTGATCTCTTCCGGCTCCTGGCCGTTGAAGAATTTCCAAAACGCGTCATAGACAAGATCGGGACGTTGTTCAGCCGGATAATGGCCGGTTGGCATCGCCCAGCCTCGCATGTCGGGAGCCCAGGGCCTCCATGCCTCGAGCGGAGCGAAATGACGCCCACAATGGCTGTTGGAACCCCACAGAACCAGCACGGGACAGTTGATCGTGCGCTTGCCGAAGTCTGCCGTATCCATGGCGAGATCGACGCTGACGGTTGCCCGGTAGTCTTCGCATACCGCATGGATCTGCTCAGGCGTGGTACAGCGCTTGTATTCAGCCATCGCTTCCGGGCTGAATATTTCAAGGCCGACGCCTTTCTTGTTGAGTTTGTAGTCGATGTAGTAGTCAAGGTCGGCTGTCAGCAGTTTTTCAGGGAATGGTGCCTTCTGTGCCATGAAAAACCAATGATAGGCTTCGAGCCCCCATCCGAGAGTAACGTTGGTAAGGGCATGATATGTGGGCACGATATCAAGCGAAGCCAGCCGCTCAACGCGATCGGGAAAATCGAGCGCCATACGGAAAGCAGCGCGCGCACCGCGATCATGTCCGGCAACCTGAAACTTCTCGAAGCCAAAGTGCGACATGACCTCGGCGTTGTCCTGCGCCATCGCGCGAAACGAATAGGCGGAATGATCTTCTTTTCCATCAGGCTTCGAACTGTCGCCATAGCCGCGCAGGTCGGGGGCAACAACAGTAAAACTTTTGGCGAGCGCGGGCGCGATCCTATGCCAGCTGACATGGGTCAGCGGATTGCCGTGCAACAGCAGAAGCGGCGGCCCCTCACCGCCGATCGCTACATTGATCTCGGCGCCCGCAGTTCGTATCCGCTCATAGCGGAAACCGTGCATCAGCTTTCCCTTTTCTTCAAAGAACGGGGGCACCTTGGACATCGACTCTGTCAGCGACATCSCATTTCTCCTTCTCGCTTGCTATCAATCATGCAGGATATCCTGGAGATCACGTCATGCCCATTTCTGTAAATTGTCAACAATTTATAATTGACAATCATGAAAAAAATCGTCATCCGAGTATATGGAAACGGAATTGCCAAATGCGCCGCCAAGGAGTCAATCAATGAAGACACACAAGATTGCAGCCATTCCGGGCGACGGTATTGGCAAGGAGGTTGTTGCCGCCGGGCTTCGTGTCCTTGATGCCTGCGCAACCCGCGATGGCAATTTCACTGTCGATGTCGAGAATTTCCCTTGGGGATCGGATTTCTACAAGGCGAATGGTGTCCTGATGCCCGAAGGCGGCATCGACAAATTGAAAGCCTTCGACGCTATCTATTTCGGTGCAGTGGGCGCGCCAGACGTTCCCGATCACTTGACGCTATGGGGCCTGCGCCTCGCCATTTGCCAGCCTTTCGACCAATACGCCAATGTACGCCCGACCCGTATTCTGCCGGGCATCGAAAGCCCGTTACGGGGTGTTACTGCCGAGGATCTCGATTGGGTAATCGTTCGCGAGAATTCCGAGGGGGAATATGCCGGCCAGGGTGGCCGCTCGCACCGGGGCTTGCCGGAAGAGGTGGCGACGGAAGTCTCGATCTTCACGCGTGCCGGCGTTTCCCGCATCATGCGCTTTGCTTTCCAGCTCGCGCAATCGCGGCCGCGCAAGCTCCTGACCGTGGTCACCAAATCGAACGCCCAGCGCCATGGCATGGTATTATGGGATGAGATCGCCCGAGAAGTTGCAAGCGATTTTCCCGATGTTACCTGGGACAAGATGCTGGTCGACGCAATGACCGTACGCATGACGCTCAACCCGCGATCGCTCGATACGATTGTCGCTACAAACCTTCATGCCGATATTCTCTCTGACCTAGCCGCCGCACTCGCCGGATCGATCGGCATTGCGCCAACCGCTAACCTGAATCCCGAAGGACGTTTTCCTTCGATGTTCGAACCCATCCATGGCTCGGCGTTCGATATCACCGGCAAGGGGATCGCTAACCCGGTGGGGACATTCTGGTCGGCTGTGATGATGCTCGAACATCTCGGCGAGCCCACGGCCGCGGCCAGGCTTATGCGCGCCATCGAAAGGGTCACTGCCGACCCGGCACTGCACACACCGGACCTTCGCGGCACTGCCACCACAGAAATGGTCACCGACGCTGTCTGTGCGGCAATTCTCGGCGACAACGAATAGGAAGGAAACAAGATGCCAGCCAACAGTCTCAAGATTGCGGTGATTGCCGGCGACGGCATCGGAAAAGAGGTAGTCCCGGAAGGATTGCGCGTCCTCAAAACGGCC
Source organism: Phyllobacterium sp. P5_D12 (assembly GCF_054049495.1). Taxonomy (NCBI): domain Bacteria; kingdom Pseudomonadati; phylum Pseudomonadota; class Alphaproteobacteria; order Hyphomicrobiales; family Phyllobacteriaceae; genus Phyllobacterium; species Phyllobacterium sp. P5_D12. The sequence continues at coordinate 6,351 of NZ_JBFUMG010000154.1, forward strand.
GCGGACAAATTCGATCTCGATTTGAAGTTCGACACCTTCGACTTTGCATCGTGCGATTATTACGCGAAGCACGGCCGCATGATGCCCGAGGACTGGAAAGCGCAGATCGGCGGCCATGACGCGATCTTCTTTGGCGCCGTTGGCTGGCCGGAGACCGTCCCGGATCATATTTCCCTATGGGGTTCGCTCCTGCAGTTTCGGCGCGAGTTCGACCAATATGTGAACTTGCGTCCCGTACGCCTTATGCCGGGCGTGCCGTCACCTTTGGCAGGCCGCAAGCCGGGCGATATCGATTTCTTTGTCGTCCGTGAGAACACGGAGGGTGAGTATTCCTCGATCGGCGGCAAGATGTACCCCGGGACCGAGCGGGAGATCGTCGTTCAGGAAACGGTGATGAGCCGTATCGGCGTCGACCGGATTCTCCGTTTCGCCTTCGATCTTGCCCAAAGCCGCGGCAAGAAACACCTGACCTCAGCGACCAAATCCAACGGTATTTCGATCACCATGCCCTATTGGGATGAGCGGGTGGAAGAGATGGCAAAGTCCTACGCTGATGTGCGCTGGGACAAGTATCACATCGATATTCTTTGCGCGCACTTCGTGCTCAACCCCGATCGTTTCGATGTCGTTGTGGCATCCAACCTTTTCGGCGATATCCTCTCGGACCTCGGCCCTGCCTGCACGGGAACCATCGGCATCGCGCCTTCCGGCAACATCAATCCGGAGCGCAATTTTCCGTCACTGTTCGAGCCGGTACATGGTTCGGCGCCGGATATCGCCGGCAAGGGCATCGCCAACCCGATCGGGCAGATTTGGGCGGGAGCCATGATGCTGGAGCACTTGGGACATGCCCAGGCTGCGGCAGCTATTATTGATGCAATCGAGGCGGTGCTCGCCAATCCCGCTCAGCGGACCGGCGATCTCGGCGGCACCGCAAATACGATCACCTGCGGCAGGGCGGTCGCGGAGGCGCTTTCCTCATCCAATTCCAACGCGTCGAGGGCGTCATGAGTACAGAACTGCCGATCATTGCCCTGACACCCGGCGACTGCACCGGAATTGGTCCGGAGCAAACCGCGCGGATTCTGCACGACCGGCGGATGTCGAGCACCGCCCGCATCGTCGTCGTCGGCGATGCACGGGTCATCGATCTCGGAATGCAACAGGCTGGGGTATCGTTTTCCTATAAGCGCTATTCATCTCCTGCCGCGATCGATTGGTCAGACGATGCTGTAACGCTCATCGACCTCGCCAACACCGATCCGGCACTTTATGCACCCGGGATCGGCAGCGCTGAATCCGGTCGCGTAACCGGTGAAACATTGTCACGGGCAATCGATTTCGCCAAGGCTGGTGAAGTCGACGCCGTTTCCTTCGCACCCCTCAACAAACGCGCCATGTATGATGGCGGATGGAAATTTCCCGACGAACACAAGATGTTCGCTCATCTGCTCGGCCACAAGGGCTATTTCAGCGAAATGAACGTGCTCGACAATCAGTGGATGTCGCGCGTCACATCGCACGTTTCGCTCAGACAGGCCGTCGAGCAGATCAACCGCCCGGCGATCGAAGATGCCATTGTTCTGGCGACGACGATGATGAAGAAGGCGGGGATCGAGTCTCCACGGCTTGCCGTCGCCGCGCTCAATCCGCATGGCGGCGAAGGCGGTCTGTTCGGAACCGAAGAGATCGAGATCATTCGCCCGGCTGTCCAAGCTATGGCGGCGAAGGGCATCAACTGCGAGGGTCCCTTCCCGTCCGATACAGTCTATCTCAAGGCCTTTGCCGGAGAATATGACGGCGTCCTTTCCATGTATCATGACCAGGGCCAGATCGCGACGAAGATGCGCGGATTCAATCGGGGCGTGACGGTGACCGCGGGCCTGGATACGGTCTTCACAACCCCGGCGCATGGGACAGCGTTCGATATCGTCGGCAAGGGTGTGGCGGATACAGGCGCGTTTGAGAACGCCATAAAACTAGCCAGCAGGCTGGTTCAGTTCAAACGGCTCAAGGCGTTACAGGACTGAAACCCAGGTACTCAATGTCGATGCCAACATAGCGGCAAGGCCGCCAAGTGCCAGTACGCCCAAGACCGGGAACCTTGGCGCAAAGTATAGGATCACGCCTGAAAGGCCAGCGATTACAAAGGCTGTGACCCCTCCATCGGCGAGCCTGAACAACGACAAGACGCCCGCGATGATCAAGCCGATACCGACCGGCGCCAAACCCTCCCGCATGGCGCGATGCCATTTCTTGTCGCGATGATGGTTTGTCAACTTGAAGACGGAGTAGCATAGCAGCGATGATGGAACGAAGAGGGCGAGCGTCGCCACGAAAGCGCCGAGCCAGCCAGCGACCTTCCAGCCGATCACGGTAGCAAGCATCATTCCAGGCCCGGGAGCGGCGCGCGACACTGCGAACAGGTCGAKAAATTCGCGAGAATTCACCCAGGCATGAACAGTGACTGTTTCATGTTGAATACCCGCCACAATCGCTGCGCCGCCGCCGATCGAGGTGAGCGAAAAAGGGATGAACACCAGGGCGATCGCAACGAGGGTATCGAAACGCACTTCAGATTCTCCGCCAGGCCAGAGCGACGCTGATCGGGGCGATGACGCAAGCAACCGGAATGAGGGGAAAGCGGAAAATCCCGACAAGTATCGCCGTCACCGCAATGGTAATAATGGATGGAGGAAATCGCATCGCCCTGCGAACGCCATGAACACACATGATGATCAAAAGGCCCATTGCAGCGAAGGCCACACCATCCGAAATTACCGGCAACAAGGGATAGCCAGCAAGGGCGTCGAACAACTGGCA
>NZ_JBFUMG010000155.1:0-9168 GCF_054049495.1 Phyllobacterium sp. P5_D12
CGCGGGAGTGGATATTTGGTGGTGAGACCAGATCCATGATCGAGGATCCCAGCGTGCCCATCCTCATGGCACGTTGAATAGGGACATCGTAACAGCGCGAACAGGGAGCAGTTCACCATGCAAATTACCGAGATGAACCAATTCGAAATCATGCAGGTGATCGAGAAAGCGACCGTGGGACGGCTGGCCTGTGCACATGACGGCCAGCCCTACATTGTCCCGCTGAATTTTGCCCATCATTTTGGCGCGCTCTACGCATTCACAACATTCGGGCGCAAGGTCGAATGGATGCGGAGCAATCCGAATGTTTGCGTGGAATTCGACAACGTCTCTGCAACCAATGATTGGCAGAGCGTCATCGTCATGGGGCAATACGAAGAACTGACGCACGGTCAGGACACGAACGAAGCACGGAACCAGGCCTATGGGCTTCTGAGCAAGCGAGCTGAATGGTGGGAACCAGCCTACGTAAAGACGGTGATCCGGGATCATGTGCGCCAGCTCCAGCCCGTCTATTTTCGCATCCTGATAACTGACAAGACGGGACATAAGGCAATGAAGTGACCACCTATGACAGGTGACGTTTTCTCTCAGCGAAGCGGGTGAAGGTCGGTTGCGGGTCACTGGTCTGGCTAGCTCTAAGCAAACGGTCGTGAACCTGCATGCCGCCCATGCAAAAGCCTAAATGCTGTGTCAACTCTTTCTACTGAACTTGCTCAAGTAGCTAGCAACGTCCACCTGAACTTTGGCGTCAAGCTTGAGAGCTGCCTGGTCAGCAATTCTGTTCATCGCGGCAAGCACTTCGAGCTTTCCCCATCCCGCGGCGAAAGCGTCGCTGAGCAGCTCCATCAATCGCAATTGGATTGCCAGTTCGCAATCCTCCGCACGCTTGGGATCGTTTAGGCAGCGTTGCGGTCTCGCGATCATCAAATGTTTCCTTTCACGCAGGATAAGCCTTGCGCCTTCCTACCGGAACATGGAGAAATCCTCGTCCATGCTAGCCTGGTCGAAAAGTTGCACTTTGATCTCGGTCAAAGAAGCTGGCGCTCATGCTTCGAACCAAATTCAGATTTGCTCGACCCAGGCTTCTGCAGGTCGAAATATTTGTGTGCGTCCTGTTTGACCTATGTCAAGGAAGCGCCGCGACGTGCGTGGGATGGTCAGTGACCTGATTGCAATCTGCTTTCAGGCTTCGATCGAAGGATCCCATATGTCGTACGCCTTTGCATCTCAGCCATCCGCATCCCTGTTTAACTCGGCTCCCTTTGCCCAGACGAGCCAGACATTGGCGATGGCAGCCGTGCACATACAGGCTCACTCGTTAAAAGCTTTGATCCGCCTGCAAATCGAATCTCTGGCGTTCGTGCAAAGCCTTTGCGAGCAGGACATGAAGCTGATCGACGATCTGGTCACTTMAGAGAAGTATCACAACACGTTTGGGGTTTACGGAGAATTTTGCCGCGACGCAGCTGCGGCTTACGCCAGCGAAACCCGCAAATTGATGTCCATCAGCTCCCGGATCGTCTCCGATTCGGCGAAATTTGCGAATGGCGAAGTCGACAGCGTTTTCGAAGACGTGACCGCTCGAACCATCGGACCTTGAGCTAATTCGGGCTTCTGACTGGACCCTTTCTTTTCACTAGCATTATTATAGCACTCACAGGAGGCCGAAATGTCCGCCGATGCAGCAGGCACCGCAAAGCATCTTTCTCGCCAGGCGTTGGAACAGATCGATCTGTATTGGCGGGCGGCCAACTATCTGACGATTGGGCAAATCTACCTCCTCGACAATCCTTTGCTCCGGAAGCCGCTGAAACTTGAACATGTAAAACCGCGGCTGCTTGGTCATTGGGGAACGTCCCCGGGCTTGAGCTTTATCTATGCTCACCTGAACCGGATCATCCGAGAACAGGACGCAAACATAATTTACATATGCGGGCCGGGGCACGGTGGCCCCGCAATGGTTGCGAACACCTATCTGGAAGGGAGCTACACCGCCCGTTACCCGGACGTCACCCGCAACGAAAAAGGCATGGGCAAGCTGTTCCGGCAGTTTTCATTTCCGGGGGGCATTCCGAGCCACGCCGCGCCAGACGTTCCTGGATCCATCATTTTTTGCGCGACGTGATGCAGGCGAACGTCACATCAAGAAACTTTCGGATTGTGGGGCCCGACGAAACCGCATCGAACCGCCTTCAGAACGTGTTCGACGTCACAGACCGCACGTGGATGGCTACGGTATTGCCGGAGGACACCAACCTTGGTCCCAATGGGAGGGTGATGGAAATCCTGTCTGAGCACACCTGCCAGGGATGGCTTGAGGGTTATCTTCTCACGGGCAGGCACGGTTTCTTCTCGTGTTACGAAGCCTTCGTTCACATCGTCGACTCAATGTTCAACCAGCACGCCAAATGGTTGGACGCGGCCCAAGACATTCCCTGGCGTCAACCGATCTCCTCCCTCAACTATCTCCTCACAAGCCATGTCTGGCACCAGGAGCATAATGGCTTCAGTCACCAGGATCCGGGTTTCATCGACGTCGCGCTCAACAAGAAGGCGGATGTCGTGCGGGTTTATCTTCCCCCGGATGCCAACACGTTGCTCTGCATGACTGATCACGTCTTACGCACGTGGGACAGGATTAACATCATCGTCGCCGGAAAACCGCCTCTGTGGCAGTGGCTGTCGCTGGATGAGGCGCGGGTCCACTGCAACGCAGGCCTGGGGATCTGGCATTGGGCGTCGACCGAAGGGGGCCTTGAGCCCGACGTTGTCTTGGCATGCGCTGGCGATGTGCCGACGCTTGAAACGCTTGCGGCCGTTAGCATCTTGCGGGAGTTCATGCCCGAGCTTCGTATCCGGGTGGTCAATGTGGTTGACCTCATGGCGCTGCAACCAAAGGAACGCCATCCGCATGGGCTCCCCGATGCAGAGTTCGATGCGATGTTCACAAAAGACAGGCCCGTCATTTTCTCCTATCACGGCTATCCATGGACGATCCATCGTCTGACCTACCGCAGGACCAACCACGACAACTTCCATGTGCGCGGCTACAACGAGGAGGGCACGACGACGACGCCGTTCGACATGACGGTGCTGAACGGCCTCGACAGGTTCAGCCTTGTTCTGGGCGTTATCGAACAAGTTGCTTCATTGGACCCTCAAGCGGCGGAACTGAAACAGCTCATGCAAGCAAAATTGTTGGCCCATCATGACTATATCCGCGAGCACGGTCAGGACATGCCGGAAATCCTGAACTGGAAATGGAGTACACAAGTCGACCAAACGGTGCGTGGATCACCGTCCTCTAGTCCGCATTGATAACGTCGGTGTGGGGCTGTGAGGACAAACCGCAATAAATCCGATAGTGCTGACATTATGGCCAACGCGATCCTTGTTCTCAATGCCGGGTCTTCAAGCCTGAAATTTGCAGTGTTCCAACAGAAGGACGGGTTGCCGGCCCTTCTGCGCGGCAACATTTCGTCCTTGGACAAGAACCCGCAGATGAAGGTTGTGGTTGGTGACAGCACGCAAGCGGAACACGTTAGCCTGAATATCGAATCGAGCGACATGAAGCGTGCGATGGAGCTTGCCGTTGACGAAATTTCCAACCGTGGCCTTACCCCTGTTGTCACGGCCGTCGGACACCGGATTGTCCACGGGGGTTCGGAATTTACTCGGCCCACGGTGTTGGATGCTTTGGTGATCGATAAATTGCGTGGCCTTGTGCCACTGGCACCTATGCACCAGCCGCGAAATCTCGAGATTATCGATGGCGCAGCAAGAGCTTTCCCGAATGCCATCCAATTCGGATGCTTCGATACGTCTTTTCACTTCGGCCGTCCAAGGTTGGCCACACTATACGGGCTTCCACGTGCGCTGGAACAGGAGGGCTTAAAGGCCTACGGGTTTCACGGGATTTCCTACGCCTATATCGCATCGCAGCTGAAATCGAGACACGGCGAGAAGGCGGGAGGAAGGGCTATTGCCGCCCATCTCGGCAGTGGTTCGAGCTTGTGTGCCATCAAAGGTGGCAAAAGCGTTGCGACGACGATGGGTTTTTCGACCTTGGATGGTCTTATAATGAGCACGCGCTGCGGGTCGATTGATCCTGGCGTTGTCCTTCATTTGTTGCAGCAGCGCGGCATGTCGATCGAACAGGTCGTTCAGATGCTCTACAATGAATCCGGCATGCTAGGCGTCTCCGGCGTTTCGGGAGACATGCAGTCGCTAATTGAATCCGATGAACCGTCTGCCAAAGAAGCAGTCGATCTTTTTGTCTATCGAGCGGGCAGGGAGATTGGTTCCATGGCTGCCGCTCTGTCTGGATTAGACACGTTGGTTTTCTGCGCGGGCATAGGCGAGAACTCACCGCTTATCCGCCAAAGGATCGGAGAGGCTGCTCGATGGCTTGGCGTGGAGATCGATGCGGAACGCAACGGGCGCGGCGATGAACTGATCAGCGCCCCACACTCTGCAGTCGAGGTGCTCGTCATTCCAACCGATGAAGAAAAGGCGGTTGCCGTCGAACTGATGAAATTGCCGTCAGAAAAACTCAGTGCTTCCCGCACGAATGTTTGACGAAGGCCATTCCGCGGCCGACCATCCGCATACATCATTATTGTCGACGAGAGGAGGCGGCGATGAACACAAACGCCGATCGCCCCTTAGGGCGCGGGCAAGTCGCTATCAGGCGCAGTGCGCCTGATCTCGCTGCCGCCTTTCAGTGCGAAAACAGGATTGGCAGGCGAACATCGTTCAAAACGTCTGCTGTCGCGCCACCCAGCACGAAATCTCTGATACGCGAATGACCAAATCCGCCCATGACCAGAAGTTGAACTCCAAATTCCAGCGCATGTGCCTGAATGGCCTCTCCAATCGCGCGGTCCCCCACGCGGAGAGTGAGAACCTCAGCAGTCAGACCGCGCCGCTGCAATGCAAACGCTAGTCGTTCGCCGATGTTCTTGTCGATGGGCTTTTCATCCAGCACCGTCGCAACCGAGATTCGCTTCGCGCGCATCAAGAATGGCGTTGCGTCGGCGAGGGCCCGCGCGGCGACCCGGCTCCCGTCCCATGCGATCATTACATGGTCGATAACCCCAACAGTCATGGAAGAAGGAAGGAGGACAACAGGACGGCCGGAGCCGAAGAGGACTGCCTCAGCTACTAACCTCGTTGAAGAGGCAGAGGCATCCCATTCCATCAGGGAAAGGTCACCGTATCTTGCCTGTGAGGCAGCAATTTCGCCAATGCCAGACGGAGGCCCATTTGTTTCATCTGTCGTTACGGATACACCTGCTTTGACAGCCGCGGTCCTCAAAGCGTCCAACAATTTTTTCCCCGCAGCGCGGCTCTTATATTCGGCTTCCCGGATCATCTGCGGAACGTTCAGTAAAATTCCGGAGAGCGCGGTGGAAACGTCAGGGATGTCCACGTAAATGCAATGTGCGCGTATAGCGGAGCAAATCCTTAGCGTTGTGGAGGCGGAAGCCTGAGTTGATCTGCTCCCCCAGAAAGATCTCGTGCTGGTATCCGGCTTCGAGTGCACGTTCTTTGATCCATCCGACTGAAGCGTCGTCCAACGATTGAAATACGTCGACGAGAGCCGGACCTGTCGACCGCTCGATTCTAAAATCCGGGAAATGGAACGACCTTTTGTCGACAAGCTCCAGCGGAAGGCACGACCACGACAGGACGTCCGGATCGAAATCGAGCAAACATGCGCAATCTCTTGCAAGCGGGTTGCGGAAGAGTGGAACGCCGACGCAGCGAACGGTGCCGCGGGGAGAATAGGAATGCCGCGCAGCTTCGGCGCGGACTGACGTAAGGATATCTGTGTCGATGGGGATTGGGGTATGAGCGGTCATGAGACCCTCCACATACATACGCAAAAAGATCGGCGGCCGCAAAATCGGTTCAGCGTGAGATCAGCGTATGAGGTGGATCGCAAGTCGGGTCATGCGGAACAGATGGAGAACAAATGACGTGGTGTCAACGTCTCAAGACGAGTTTCGATGCCGAAGAACCAAAAAAGCGGCCGGCTATATTGGTTGCAAGGAGAAACGAACAGTGGGCGGTATTTCTTGATTGCAGAAAAATAGCTTCTCTAAAGTCGGGTTGTTCAATAACGCTTTGGTCGCGAGGCCCATTGATCTTCCGCCTGGGTTGTAGGACGATGCAAATATGGGGTTGAGCCACCAGTTCACCCCCTATTGGCCAACCCGGCGCGAACCCCACACTGTATCTATGCGGCAACACTCCTCCCCATTTGCGCCGGTCAATCTCGTGGAGGACGATTTGCGCTTTCGGTTTCGGCGCGTTAGCGGCAATGTTACCCCGATCCTGCCGGAGGGGGCAGGTGGCACCGCCATGGGGTCCCTGAGGCTGCCAAGGGTGTCGTGCGCAGAGGGGGGAGCATGCTTATGCGCGCACTTGCCCGCAGACTGCTCGTTTGGCTATGGACGCAACGCTTTTCGCGGATCAGATTGCTCGCGACAATCGCGCTTTTGACAACATCTACGGTTTCGACACACGCCCAGACCAACTGGACCGGAGCGAGTTCCACTAATTGGTTTGAGCCCGGCAACTGGGATGCGGGTACCCCCTCGGCGGGGACCAGTGCAAACGTCGACACCGTGAGTCCGAATGTGACGGTGCTTGGCACTCCAGGCGCATCTGCACTTAATCTCGCCGTCGGTCAAAACGGGATAGGGGCGCTTACAATCCAAACAGGCGGGACATTGACCAACGCCGGCGGATTTGTGGGCAATTTACCTGGCGGGCAAGGGATTGTGACTGTATCCGGCGCTGGATCCGCGTGGACGAACATCGGAACCATCGTGGTCGGCGGTCAGGGCACGGGGACACTTACAATTCAGGAGGGCGGCACGGTGAGGAGTGGTGGCGGCGGCTCTATGGGATTGGCTGCCGGCTCGACAGGTACGGTGACGGTGACCGGCCCAGGCTCCAGTTGGATCAACGAAACAGCCGGGGGGAGCATCGCGGGATTCAATATAGGTAGCTTCGGTACGGGCTCACTCGCCATCGCCAACGGGGGGATGGTCATCAACGCTACGCCTTTAACCGCCAACATCGGTAATAATGCAGGCTCGCGGGGTACAGTGAGGGTGTCTGGCGCGGGCTCCACTTGGAGCAACAGTTCAGGAGTGAACATTGGCACGTCGGGAACGGGTACGCTCACGATTGCGAATGAGGGTGCTGTCACCGCAGGGCCCATTGTGATCGCGGCGAATGCGGGTGCAGTTGGAACACTCAACATCGGCGCGGGAGCGGGGAATGTGGCAGTTGCACCCGGCACGCTCACTGCGCCAGGCCTCGCGTTCGGCGCTGGCTCCGGCACGCTCAACTTCAATCACACGAGCACGAACTACGCGTTTGCGCCCGCGATCACCGGCACCGGCACCGTCAATGTGTTCGCGGGCACAACCACGCTCACAGGTGGCAACAGCTATAGCGGGGCGACGAATGTCAACGCGGGCACGCTACGGGGAGGCGCACCGAACACGTTCAGCCCGAATTCGGCAGTGACAATCGCAAGCGGCGGAACGCTGGATCTCAACGGGTTCAGTCAGACTGTTCTCAGCGTCGCCAGTGCCGGCTTGGTGAACATGGGCACGGGCACCGCACCGGGCACGGTATTGACGACGACAAATTACGCGGGAACCGGAGGAACGATCGGCATAAATACGTTTCTCGGTTCGGATGGATCCCCCTCCGACCGGCTTGTGATCGACGGGGGTGCGGCTGCTGGCCGGGTTTGCGGCCGCGGGTCCGTATGATTACCTTCTCTTCCGTGGCGGTTCGACACCCGGCAGCGAAGACGACTGGTTCCTGCGCAGCAGTCTTCAGCCGGTACCACCGGAACCACCCGTGCCGGGAGCTGGGCCTGGCCTCAACCCCGAGCCACCAGGATCTCCGGTGCCGCGCTTTCGCCAGGAGGTTTCACTATATGCGGCGATGCCGGTGTTGGCCCCGATCTACGGCCGCCAAATCATTGGCACGCTGCACGAGAGGATGGGTGGCGACGCTCAGCTGCTCGGTCCGGGAAGGCAGGACATCCTCGACGGAGCGTGGGGCAGGATCATCGGCTATCGTGGTCACCGCGAAGGTGATCCGATCGGCATTTATGGTCGCAGTGGTCCGTCCTTCGACTACGACTTTGGCGCGATCCAGACCGGCCTCGATCTCTACCGAAACGAACTCCCCAACGGCCAGCGTGACAATGCCGGCCTCTATCTAGCCGTCGGCCGCGGCAATGCCAATGTCGAACACAACATCCTGGGACGCACCTTCAAGGGAGGCGAAGACAAATTCAACGCCGTCACCGTCGGCGGCTACTGAAACCGCTTCGGTGAGAATGATTGGTACCTTGACGGCGTCCTGCAGGGAACATGGTATGACATGGACATGACGGCAGCGCGGGGCTTGCGCGACGGTGACACGAACGGCTTCGGTCTGGCAGCCTCGCTCGAGGGAGGATATCCGTTCCACCTTGGCAACGGCTGGCTGCTCGAGCCGCAGGCGCAGCTGGTCTACCAGGCGCTCAACATTGACGATTTCAACGACGGTGCGGCCGATGTCAGTTACTCCGACACCGATTCGTTAGCCGGCAGGATTGGCGCGCGCGTGGCGCGCGACTGGGATGCCGGTGGCGAAGCATCGAAGCACAGGTTCACGCTGTGGGGACGGGTGGACTTCTGGCATGAGTTCCTTGGCGATCCGACGACCGAGTTCTCGTCTGCCACGGGCTTCATTCCATTCACCGTCGACTCGAGCGATACCTGGGGCAAGCTCGGGATCGGCGCTTCCATGCAGGTCAGCGATGCCACGACCATATATGGCAACGCCAACTATGAAGCCAGCTTCGATGGCGACGCCAATGCTTGGGAGGGCAAGTTCGGTATCAAGATGACCTGGTAGCGATCCCGCGACCAACTGAAGCGCACGTCATGTGTCGCTTAAACCCGCAGGTCGCCCCGAGCGGTCATTCTGGATCCCGATGCTGGCTTGAAATCGACACCAAGCAGGAGGAGCCTTTCCATCATGAAGCTTGGGTCGGCACCAAGGGACTCAAACCACTATCGTCCGATCAGCATTCTATGTGCGGTTTGACTGCGCGGCTATCCATTTGGCGGTGACCTGCTGGAT
>NZ_JBFUMG010000156.1:0-9134 GCF_054049495.1 Phyllobacterium sp. P5_D12
ATCCCTGAGATTTCGGCATCCTCTACAGGCATCACGTTTGACAGGAGTTCGACGACAGTAACCTCCGCGCCCATGGAACGGTAGAACGACGCGAACTCGATCCCGATTGCACCAGATCCCATGACTACCAGTGATTTCGGCATTTCCGGCGGCACCATGGCTTCGAAATAGGTCCAGATCAGCTTGCCATCCGGCTCGATGCCCGGCAGTGCGCGCGGGCGGGCGCCAGTGGCGAGAATGATATGCTTAGCCGAGTAAGTACCTTCGCCCAAAGCATTTTTCGGCAGTGGCGGCTGCGRCTCCATCGGCTTTTTCGTAGTCTTCGAGACGATGATCTCGCCGGGCTTGGTTAGCTTGGCCTCTCCCCAGATCACGTCGACCTTGTTCTTCTTCATCAGGAATCCGACGCCGGCGTTGAGCCGGCCAGAAACGCCACGCGAACGCTGAACGACTGCTTTAACGTCCGCGGAAATCTTTCCCTCGATGGTCAAGCCGTAATCCTTGGCGTGCTGGCCATAATGAAAAATCTCTGCCGAGCGCAACAAGGCTTTGGTCGGGATACAACCCCAGTTCAGGCAGATGCCGCCAAGGTGCTCACGCTCGACGATCGCGGTCTTGAAACCAAGTTGTGCGGAGCGGATGGCGGTAACGTAGCCGCCCGGGCCCGAACCAATGATGATCACGTCGTAATTATTGGCCAAGACCTTGGTCCTCCTGCTTAAAGCTCGAGTATATCTCGAACGATGGGTGCAATGGCTTTACCGATTGCCCGTGTATTCTCTGCATCAAGATGTACGCCATCTAATCGCGATGTTCTGGCGACTGATCCCGCATCGAAAAATGCACAATCGGCAAGTTCAGCAGCATTTTTGTAAACGGTGGCGAGTAGGCCTGATTGTTCGATGCCCTGTTCGAAAGTCCGTTGGAAGTCCAGTTCGTCAATCGCCGTAAGGGCCGGAGGCGACATGATCAGGATTTTCGGCGCCTTTGCGTTCATTTGATACGGCGCCGTGCGGACAATCTCGATCAAGCGCTGCATACCGCGTTTGGTCCCTTGAGCGTTGCCGCAAATGAAATTCTTCATGTCATTGCTACCGAGCATGATGATAACGAGATCGAGCGGAAAATGCACGCCAAGTACTGTGGTCAGCGTCTTGGCGCCGTTGCGCTCGAAACCGGACGAATGGTCGTCAAAAGCCGTCGTTCGGCCATTCAAACCATCGGTAACGACATGAACCCCGTACCCGAGTTCAGTTTGAAGAACCTCYGGCCAGCGATCCCCGAGCGCATGGCGACCTGATCCATCGGGAATGTATCCCCAGGTTAGCGAGTCGCCATAGCAAAGGACCGTTTTCATGGCGCCTCAGACCAGCATGCCCATCGGGTTTTCGATGTGACGTTTGAACGCCTGCGCAAGCTCTGCACCTAAGGCGCCGTCAACGGCACGGTGATCAGTCGAAAGCGTCACGGACATAACGGTTGCAACCTTGATCTCGCCCTTCTTGACCACAGCTCGTTCTTCGCCCGCACCGATCGCAAGAATGGTCGCGTGCGGCGGGTTGATGATGGCCGCGAAATCCCTGACGCCAAACATGCCGAGATTGGAAACCGCCGTCGTTCCACCCTGATATTCCTCGGGCTTCAACTTGCGGTCGCGAGCGCGCTTGGCAAGATCCTTCATCTCGTTTGAAATGGTGGAAAGCGTCTTTTCTTCAGCCTTGCGGATGATCGGAGTGATCAGGCCTCCGGGAATGGAGACAGCGACGCCAACATCCGAATGCTTGTGCTTGACCATGTTGGCCTCAGTCCAGGAGACATTTGCCTCAGGGACATCGCGCAGAGCCAACGCCATCGCCTTGATGATCATGTCATTGACGGAGAGCTTGTAGGCCGGAACATCGCCCTTTTCCGTTTTGCGCATTGGCGAAGCGGCGTTGATCTGCGCGCGAAGGGCCAAAAGCGCATCCAGCTCACAATCAACCGTCAGATAGAAATGCGGAACGGTCGACTTGGCTTCGAGCAGACGCTTGGCGATGGTTTTGCGCATGCCGTCGTGCGGTACGAGCTCGTAAGAGCCTTGTTCGAACAACTTCAGCACTGCATCGTCAGACATTGGCTTCGGTGCTGCTGACGCTGCAGCGGATGGCGCGGCTCCTGCAACGGGAGCAACCTTGGCTCCACCACCGGAAATCGCCGCCTCGACGTCCTTCTTGATCACGCGGCCATGCGGGCCCGAACCTGTCACGGCGGCAAGATCAATACCTGCATCCTTGGCGATCCGCCGTGCAAGCGGCGACGAAAATGGTCGATCGCCCGTCTTCGCAGGTGCGGAAGCTGCCGCCGGTGCCGGAGCAGCATCCGCTTTCGGTGCTTCAGGCTTCGGGGCTTCAGGCGCAGCTGCAGCCTTCTTCTCTTCTTTCGGTGCATCCGCTTTGGCTGGTGCCGCCACGTCACCGCCACCTTTGGCAGCTACCGCGACGTCCTCGCCCTCGCCCGCCAGAATGGCGATCAGCGCGTTGACCTTGACGCCTTCAGTACCGGCAGGAACAACGATCTTGGCCACAGTGCCTTCGTCAACCGCTTCCACTTCCATCGTCGCCTTGTCGGTCTCGATTTCGGCGATGACATCACCGGACGTGACCTTATCGCCTTCCTTGACCAGCCATTTGGCAAGATTGCCTTCTTCCATCGTGGGAGAAAGCGCCGGCATGGTGATATTTATCGGCATATCGGGTTCCTCCCCTTAGGCGGTGTAGGTCACAGCTTTGACGGCGTCGATGATTTCCTGAACATTTGGCAAAGCCAGCTTTTCAAGGTTTGCCGCGTAAGGCATCGGCACATCTTTGCCCGCGATTGTCAGGATCGGTGCGTCGAGATAATCGAAGGCTTGCTGCATGACGCGGGTAGCGATTTCCGTTCCAACCGAAGATTGCGGGTAGCCCTCTTCAATCGTGACGCAACGTCCCGTCTTTTTCACCGATTCAATGATTGTTGGAATGTCCATCGGCCGGATCGTCCGCAGATCGATAATCTCAGCGTCAATGCCCATCTTCGCAAGCTCGGCTTCCGCCTTCACCGTATAGTTCATGCCGATGCCGAAAGAAACGAGCGTTACGTCCTTGCCCTTCTTGTGAATACGGGCCTTGCCGATCGGGAGAACGAAATCGTCAAGCTTCGGCACATCAAACGAGTGACCGTAAAGTATTTCATTTTCGAGGAAGATCACCGGATTTGGATCGCGGATGGCAGCCTTGAGCAGACCCTTCGCATCGGCAGCCGAATAAGGCATCACGACCTTCAGACCAGGAATATGGCTGTACCAGGCGGCGTAACATTGCGAGTGCTGGGCAGCGACCCGGGCAGCAGCCCCGCTTGGACCACGGAACACCATCGGTGCACCCATCTGGCCGCCAGACATATAGAGTGTCTTGGCTGCGGAATTGATGATCTGGTCAATTGCCTGCATCGCAAAGTTGAAAGTCATAAACTCGACGATCGGACGCAGACCCGTCATAGCGGCACCAACACCGACGCCGGCAAAGCCGTGTTCTGTGATTGGCGTATCAACAACGCGGCGCGGACCGAACTCGTCAAGCAGGCCTTGCGTGATCTTGTAAGCGCCCTGATATTCGGCGACTTCCTCACCCATGATGAAGACGTTGGGGTCGCGGCGCATTTCCTCCGCCATTGCGTCGCGAAGCGCTTCGCGGACAGTGGTGGAAACCATCTCGGTTCCCTCGGGGATATCCGGGTCAGCAGCCACTTCGGCCTTAGGCGCTGCTGGAACGGATGCAGTTGGCTTTTCCGCCACAGCTTCCTGTGTCGGCGCTTCTTCCGCAGGCGCTTCAGCATTAGCGGCCTTCGGCGCGCTGACAGCATCGGCGCTTTCACCTTCACCCAGCAAAACGGCAATCACCGCATTGACTTTTACGTTGTCGGTTCCTTCCGGAACGAGGATCTTGCCAAGCGTTCCTTCATCGACAGCCTCGACTTCCATCGTCGCCTTGTCGGTCTCGATCTCAGCGAGCACATCACCGGAAGTGACCTTGTCGCCTTCTTTTTTCAGCCATTTCGACAGTTTGCCCTCTTCCATAGTCGGCGAGAGCGCGGGCATCAGAATTTCTACAGGCATGATAGCGCCTCCCTTAGAGCAGAATGTCGGTGTAAAGCTCGGATGGATCCGGCTCAGGATCGGACTGGGCGAAATCGGCGGCATCGGCCACAATATCGCGAACGTCCTTGTCGATCTTCTTCAGGTCGTCCTCAGTGGACCATCCGTTTTCGATCAACCGGTGTTTCACCTGCTCTATGGGATCATGGTCGGAGCGCATTTTCTGCACTTCGTCCTTGGAACGGTATTTGGCCGGATCCGACATGGAATGGCCGCGATACCGGTAAGTCTGCATTTCAAGAATCATCGGCCCCTTGCCGGAGCGTGCCCAGGCTGCGGCCTCTTCACCTGCGGCATTGACCGCACGCACGTCCATGCCGTCGACTTGAATTCCCGGAATATTGAATGAGATACCGCGCTTGGAAAAATCCGTCTCGGCCGAAGCGCGCGAAACCGATGTGCCCATCGCGTAACGATTGTTCTCGATGATATAGATAACCGGCAGCTTCCACAGGGAAGCCATGTTGAAGCTTTCGTAGACCTGGCCCTGATTGGCAGCACCATCACCAAAGTAAGCCAGCGAAACATTGCCGTTATCGCGATAGCGATTGGCGAAGGCGAGACCGGTACCGAGCGAAACCTGTGCACCGACGATGCCGTGACCGCCGTAGAAATGCTTCTCCTTGGAGAACATGTGCATCGAACCGCCCTTCCCCTTGGAAAGGCCGCCGCGCCGTCCTGTCAACTCCGCCATGACACCGCGCGGACTCATGCCGCAAGCCAGCATGTGGCCATGGTCGCGATAGCCGGTGATAACCTGATCACCTTCCTTCAGCGACATTTGCATGCCGGTGACGACAGCTTCCTGACCGATGTAGAGATGGCAGAAACCACCGATGAAACCCATACCGTAGAGCTGACCGGCCTTTTCTTCAAAGCGGCGGATCAGCAGCATGTGCCGATAAGCTTCTAATTCTTGTTCCTTGGTAAACTGGATCGGTTTTGGTGCTTTAATAGCGGAGGTCTGCGCAGAACGCGCAGGGCTTTTTTTCGCCCTCGTGGCCATATCTCACTCCCTGTGAATTGGTCAGACGAGAATAGCAGCAGGGGCGGAACTTACAATATGCAGAATCGAATAAGTGCTATGCAAATAAGATGTTAAAAATACAGAGAAAAACGTCGATTAACTAGAATTCAGTTAATAGCTAAATCGCCGGAGCCACGCATGATAGTGACTTCGTCCGGCCGAGATACATTCAGCCCCTTGCGGGCCTGTTCGTCTAGCATATCCTTCTCGATCGTACCATCATGCATAAGTTGAACCTGGCGTTCAAGCTCGGAACGCGTTGCCTTGACCGCGTCGAGTTGCGCCTGCAGCAACTGGGTTTGCTCTTGCAGCTTGATAGTCGAATAGAGTCCATATTCGCCATGGTATGCGTGAAAACCAAAATAAGCGAAAAACAGAGTGGAGAGCAACGGAACGATCAAGCGCCCCCGTTTGGTTTTTTTTCGTTGTTTTGTCCACATTTCCATAGACTCGCACACCCAAGAATCAGGTCGGGATGGCCCGATTTTTCACCAGTCCATAAGACAATGTTTTGCTTAACAGGCGATTACCAACAGCGCGGGACAAAACGAAATGGCGGGCATTACGCCCGCCATTTTGCCGTAGATCGACAGTTTATCAGGCGCTGCGGAAGATACCGCGCCCTGCATAGCTTGCCTGCGGTCCGAGCTCTTCCTCGATACGAATGAGCTGGTTGTATTTCGCGACCCGGTCCGAACGGGCGAGCGAGCCGGTCTTGATCTGTCCGCAATTGGTTGCAACGGCGAGATCTGCGATGGTCGTATCTTCAGTTTCTCCCGAGCGATGCGACATAACCGCGGTGTAGGCAGCGCGATGTGCAGTATCGACGGCATCGAATGTTTCAGAAAGTGTGCCTATCTGGTTGACCTTGACGAGGATCGAGTTCGCGACGCCCATCTTGATGCCATCGCGCAGGCGGGCCGAATTGGTGACGAACAAATCATCGCCAACAAGCTGGCACTTGTTACCAACGAGCTCTGTCAGATATTTCCAGCCATCCCAATCATCTTCAGCCATCCCGTCTTCGATGGTGATGATCGGATAATCGCCGACAAGCTTGGCGAGGTATTTCGCCTGGGTCTTCGGATCGCGCGATTTCTTCTCGCCCTCATAGACGTAGTTATCGTCCTTGAAAAATTCGGTCGAGGCGCAATCGAGACCAAGCGCGATTTCTTCGCCTGGCTTGAAACCCGCCTTCTCGATCGACTCCATAATAAAATCCAGGGCATGCTGCGCAGTCTTGAGGTTCGGTGCGAAACCACCCTCATCGCCGACATTGGTGTTGTGGCCCGCATCCTTCAGGCGCTTCTTCAGCGTGTGGAACACTTCCGAACCATAACGAACTGCCTCGGCGAAGGTAGATGCGCCGAYCGGCAAGATCATGAATTCCTGAAAGTCGATCGGATTGTCGGCATGCGCACCGCCGTTGATGATGTTCATCATCGGCACAGGCAATACATGGGCGCTCGGACCGCCGAGATAGCGATAGAGCGGCAGGCCCGACGCTTCGGCTGCGGCTTTGGCAACGGCAAGCGATACGCCAAGAATTGCGTTCGCCCCGAGGCGGCTCTTGTTCGGCGTACCATCGAGATCGATCATCGTCTGATCGATGTGGATCTGGTTTTCCGCTTCCATGCCGCCGATAGCATCGAACAACTCACCATTGACCGCGTCGACAGCCTTTTCAACACCCTTGCCGAGATAGCGTGTACCGCCGTCGCGCAATTCGACTGCTTCGTGCGCGCCGGTCGAGGCACCTGAGGGGACGGCTGCGCGGCCCATGGAACCGTCTTCGAGAACGACATCGACTTCAACAGTCGGGTTCCCGCGGCTGTCCAGAATCTCGCGGCMAATAATATCGACAATAGCAGTCATGGAGTATTCCCTTTCAATGAGCATTGAGCCTTGGGCTGGCCACTGAATAGCGAATGAACATGACAAGGAAAATCCCCACAAAGACGAATTGTGGATCAAAACAGAAAAAAGGCCGTCAATGACGGCCTCAATTCATAAGATAGGGCCTTAAGCTGCTACATCGTTGTAATAGGTGAACGACCTCTCACGGACCTGACGACCATCATTCTCGGTCAGTTCGGTTATGCCATGAGCTGGGGCTTGTTCCAGCTGTTCCTTGGTGAAGGGCACAACATACCCGCCTGTTGCTTCATCGAAGTCGAGGAGCTTCCACGGCACGGCATGATATTTCTCGCCAATTCCTAGGAAGCCGCCAAACCCGACGACCGCGAACATGATGCCGTCCGTGGTCTTGTCGAGCATGACATCTTCGATTTCACCAATCTTGTCGCCGCTGTTGTTGTACACATTGGTACCAATGACGCGCGACGCGCGAATAGCTTTCGTATGTCCTGAGCTGGTTGGCATTTGCTCTTCTCCTCTTTTGCTTTGCCTATGAGGATAATGAGCAAGGCCGCATCACGGTTGCATCAAAACTTAATTTTCTGCGAAGGAACCTTTAGCTGAAAGCTCAAATGACCTTGGCAATCCGGTCGAATTCCAGAAGCTTTTCGAGTAGCCGCGGCATCTGGTCGAGTGGGACCATGTTCGGGCCATCCGACGGCGCATTGTCCGGGTCCTGATGCGTTTCGATGAATACACCTGCAACACCGACGGCCACAGCTGCGCGCGCCAGCGTTTCGACAAACTCGCGCTGACCGCCTGTTGAGCCACCCTGCCCGCCCGGCTGCTGCACCGAATGGGTCGCATCGAAAATTACCGGGGCCCCGAAACCTGCCATGATGGGCAGGGAGCGCATGTCGGAGACAAGCGTGTTATAGCCAAACGAAGCGCCGCGCTCAGTGACCATCACGTTCGGATTGCCGCTTTCTGTGACCTTGGCAATGACATTCTTCATATCCCAAGGCGCGAGGAACTGGCCTTTCTTTATATTGACGATCTTGCCGGTGTTGGCAGCCGCGATCAAAAGATCAGTCTGCCGGCAAAGGAAAGCCGGGATTTGCAGGACATCGACCACTTGGCCAAGGATTATACATTGCTCTTCCGTATGGACGTCAGTCAGGGTCGGCAGACCCAGCTCACTACGGATATCGGCGAATACCGGCAGGGAGTTCTCCAGTCCGAATCCACGCTTTCCGGTCAACGAGGTGCGGTTCGCTTTGTCGAAGCTCGACTTGTAGACAAGGCCAATCCCGAGTTTTCCTGTCAGTTCCTTCAGCGCTCCGGCCATGTCGAATGCATGCTGACGGCTTTCCATCTGGCAAGGCCCAGCGATGAGAGACAACTGGCCAGTGTTGGAAAATGCAACATTGCCGGCGGAAACCGTAGAATTCAGGGACATCAGGAAGCCTCAAATGCGATGGCAGCACCCTGTCCTGGTGCCTTGTGCACAATCAGGCGGGAGCCACGCTTTTCGAAAGGAATATTGTTGCTGGTCAACAAAGTTTCAACCGCAGCGAGGTCACGCACTGCCAGCACGAAGGCCTGAAGCCGCAAACCACGCTCGGTTTCCGAAACCTCGATGCCGAAAAACGATTGCAAGCCCTGAGGTGTCAACACTGTCACGTTGGCGTTCGCGGCACGCAGATCCATACCGAATGAGTGCGCGTTGACGTCGCGCTGGCTGATGACCTCCTGTAGCGGATACTGGAAATCCGTCGGATTGACTTCGGACAGGATGACTTCGCGTAGTGCAACCGCGCCGTTCCGGTGCATCTGCAGCGATGTGCGATCAACCTTGGGCGTGTTCACCCGCTCGCAAGTGAAGAAGAAAGCGTCTGGCGCGCGCAAATCAGCCGCAAAAGCCAAGCGGAATCCCGCCACATCCGATTTCCCGTCCGGCGTTACGAACGGACGCGAGAAATTGAGGATATCGCCGGCGGAAATACCCGCTTTGACGAAAGCCTTGTGATCGCCAATTGCGTCGTGCGTACCCATGACAAGAGCAGAGAAGCCTTCACT
>NZ_JBFUMG010000157.1:0-9049 GCF_054049495.1 Phyllobacterium sp. P5_D12
GTGATATATATTGTATTTCTGCAAGTCAAATACGATTAAGCATTCATTTATTCGAATATTGATTGCTTTACGATGGTTTAATGCCTGATCGCTGATGAGCGATACCTCGCCGAAATTCGGCGGCAATTTTGTCAAAAAAATATCCGGGATGTGAAAAAAATCACGGCGGAATGCAGCCGATTTCGTCGGGTTGGGCGAATTTATCCAGGGAGCATGGGGTTTTACCCTTCGAAGGCAATATCGATCGCTTCGCGGCTTTGCACTGTTGCGAATTCGATTGCGATGCCTTCTTCGAAATGACGCACGACACGGCCGCGCATGGAACCGAGAATAACCTGGCTGTTCAGGGCAGGGCGCATGCGCAATTCAACGGCCGCTCCCGATATGGAGAGGTCGAGGATACGGCAAGGATATTGCCTGCCATCGGCCATCGACAGCGTCGTGATGGGATTGCGCGGCGCAACGCGTTGGTGACGCCGGTCTTCCGGCATGTCCAGTTCATGTTTATTGGCTAGCCACGTGAGTTGTGCGGCGATCTTGTTCTTCTTGCGATCCGATGCGGTCAGCGAAACTTGAAACCCGCCATTGACCATGCGCTCGATAGTGCCTTCAACGCGGCCGATATGGTCAATGTAGGCAACAACCCGCTCGCCATTGTTCGCCATCACATCCGTGGTGATGATGACATCGCCGGGCGACATTTCATCGATCTGGCAGACATGCTCGGTACGATCCTCCAGCATGAAGCGACCATATAGTTGCACTTTCACGCTATAGTACTTGCCCGCGGCGGCAAGATTGGGGCTCGAAACGTCACGGTACAATTGCATGAAGGCTGTCCAGATATGGGAATCGACAGTGTCTGATGCTGAAATATTACGTCACAAGTCTTAACGCGAAGGTAACGATGCTGGCTGTTGCTTAGAAATTGCTAACCTAACTGCTGATTTTTCCGCCATCGAATACGACCAGATGCCCGACCTTGCGGCTGATGATCGTCCGCGTGGCGGGCAGGGTTGTGGATGCCATATTCTCCGGAACTGTAAGAATGGAATCACTGGGCAAACTGCGCGCCGGGTAACGCGGATCGATGATCGAAATCGATTGGAGGCGGTTTTCGACGATAGGATCGGATTCGAGCCAGAAGGGCCTGCCGAGGGAGATGATCATCCCCATGAGATGCCGTTCATTGGCCTCGCTGGCGAGTGGCAAAAGAATCAATTCGAACAGGGCTCGGCGGCCACGAGTACTCTTACCTTCGTAAGTCAGTTGAATGACGGATTTGTTCGTCATGCTGTTCTTGATGAGCCGTACGATATTGCTTCGGTCTTTTATCTGCCAGAGAGAGGCAAACGACGCGCCCCTCAATTCCCGGCCATAGACCGAACATATGCGTGTTCCGGCGAGGCGGAAGCGCGGCTCACCCGGTCCGACTGTCTGGGCGATAAAGGTATCGGCGAGATATTTCCTGATCGAAGCGGGTGCAATCTCCCGGCGCTCCGGCGCGGCGCGGGTGCCGCGCAGCCTGTTCCAATAGGCAAAAAGCTCGCTTGTTCCATCATGCCGCATAGGGTTCATCTGCTTTCGGCGCTCAACGCGATTCTTCTTGTCGTCCGGACTCTGTCACTGACAATCTGCTGGCGCCACCAAAGATGGCGTAGTCTCCACCGCGGCAGCCGATTAAGGTTAACAAGTGGTTTCGATTGAGCCGCGAGCCGCGCTGTGAGACAGTGCTTTCACTAGAGTTTGCATGATCAACTATCCTGAAATTCGAGGCCGCCCAGACCCACTGAGCGGCCTTTTTTCTGTTTATGGGGCTTTGCACCTGAGACCCGAACCAGATAGCGTTCGTCATTAGCAACAAAGGTCATGAACAAGAATGAACGATCCAGCGGATATCCGGAACCGGTCCACAAGGGGCGAGCCGATCTTCAATATTCCGGGTGTCATATTGGCCATCATGGGCCTATGCGGCATCGTCTTCGTTCTAGAAACCTATGTCCTGAGCGATGAGCAGAACAATGAATTTCTTTTGAATTTTGCTTTCATTCCAGCCCGTTTTTCAGAGTATGGCGGGTTCACGTCACCAGCCGCTTGGCTGACAACCGTGACCTACTCACTGATGCATGGGAGCATCGCCCATATAGCGCTTAATATGATCTGGCTGGCTGCCTTCGGGTCACCACTGGCGGCGCGGATTGGTCCGTTGCGGACGACCCTGTTCTGGATCGTAACGTCGATCGCTGCGGTGATGACGCATTTTGCTGTCTATCCAGACAGTATAGCGCCTTTGGTGGGTGCCTCAGGCGCAATTTCCGGCATGATGGGTGCGGCGGCGCGCTTCGGTTTCCGCCGCTCCCCCTTGCGCAATTCGGCGGCCTTTGTCGGCGATATCCTACCTATCGGGGTGGCGCTTCGCATGCGAACCGTCCTGACCTTCCTCGGTGTGTGGTTTGTCACCAATATTCTTACCGGAATGCTCTCCGTTGGCGTCGATAGTTCTGCGACAATTGCCTGGGAAGCCCATATTGGCGGCTTCCTTGTCGGCTTCCTGGGCATTTCCTTGTTCGACAGGCGTGACAATGGTCGAATGGATCCGGAATTGATGGTATAATTGCAAAATAGTTGCAATAGGCAGCGCATACGCGCACCATGAATTAGGTCATCGGATGTATCCGGGGGATGATACGGTGGTCGAGAAGCCAATGTGCAAGGAGGATGTACATGACTGTCAAACTGATTCTCGAACGAAAAGGCTATGATGTATTCAGCACGACGCCGGAGACGACGCTCGGCGATGCAATTACGATCCTCGCAAAGCACAAGATCGGTGCAATTGTCGTTTGTGATGGGAACAATGCCATCAAGGGCATTTTGTCCGAACGCGATGTTGTCAGGCAAATTGCCGCCCAGGGCGCCGATGCCTTATGGAAGCCGATTTCGGAAAGCATGACCATGAAGGTCAAGGTCTGCAGTGAGAAGCACACGATTAATCAGGTCATGGAAATCATGACGCAAGGCCGGTTTCGCCACCTGCCCGTGGAAAAGGACGGTCATTTGCACGGGATCGTCTCGATCGGTGACGTCGTCAAACTTCGTATCGAGGAAGTGGAGCGCGAGTCGGAAGAGATTCGCAGCTATATCGCCACTGCCTGAAGCGGTTCAAAAAACGAGTTTTTGCATGCGCTCCAGTTCGCCTACACGTGCCATGGTTTCTTCATAACCGAGTTTGATCGCTTCGTCGGCACGATGGAATTCAGCGAGACCAACATGACCGATCTTCGGCATCAGCATGATGTCAGGCGGATCGCCTGCCATGCGTGCAC
This sequence comes from Phyllobacterium sp. P5_D12, assembly GCF_054049495.1. Classification (NCBI taxonomy): domain Bacteria; kingdom Pseudomonadati; phylum Pseudomonadota; class Alphaproteobacteria; order Hyphomicrobiales; family Phyllobacteriaceae; genus Phyllobacterium; species Phyllobacterium sp. P5_D12. Next base: position 3,327 of record NZ_JBFUMG010000157.1, read on the forward strand.
GTGAAATCCGGTCCTGAATTATGTTGAACGATTCCATCATGACACCGGTAATGCCCAGCCGCTTGGAGTAGGATGGATGCGCGCGTGCGGCTTCGCCATCGACCAAACCAGGATTTGGAGCTTCCGCTGCATGCTTGATGACAGCGGCTCGGCCAAACTGGTCATAGTGCAGGTTGACGGCGACAACCAGTGGATGCTCGTAAGACCGGCAGACCGCGACGGGAACCGGGTTTACCAGTGCACCATCGACGAGTGTCCTGCCATTGCATTCGACAGGTTCGAACACGCCGGGCAAGGCATAGGAAGCCCGCATCGCGGTTATCAGGCTGCCTCGTGTCAACCAGATTTCATGACCGGTATTGATCTCGGTGCATACGGCAATAAAGCGCTTTGGCAGATCTTCAATAGCGAGTTCTTCGAGGTGCTCGCGCAGGCGGCGATCGAGTTTCATGCCGCCGAAAAGGCCGTTGCCCCGAAAACGCAGGTCGAGCAGGCTGAAAAGGCCTCGCTTGGTCAGGCTGCGGGCAAAATCCTCAAGCTGATCAAGCTTGCCGCCCAGATAGCAACCGCCAACAAGGGCGCCGATCGATGTTCCGGCAATCATGGAAATTTCTATGCCAGCCTCATCAAGGGCACGCAGTACGCCGATATGCGCCCAGCCGCGAGCGGCACCGCCACCAAGAGCGAGCGCAATAGGTGTCTTGCTGTCCCGAGGCTTTTCCGGTGTGATTACTGGCACATCCGGAGTGTTATCGATACCGATCGGTTCTACCGCGCGCATCCGGCGCGATGCCCATTCGAGCATGGCATATACTCCTGAAACACTGCTCTTTCATTATTCCTTTGTATTGGTATCCAAAGGATGAATATTGCGGATTTGTGACCCATTAGCCAACCAATGAAATGGGATTACAAAAGACGATGATGGCGGTTGCGAGGCATAGAGGTTTTCCTGACCATTATTGTCCGTATGGCTAGGTCGTGAATGCGTTATGGGGTCGAAATGGTGTGAGGCCATCTTTTCGGATACAAGGAGCTGTAGTGGTTTCATGGCCCAGGAAGGCCTCTACTTTGTCTCTAACTGCATTACCAATGATGACGTTCCATTCGTCGTGACGATCTGACGATAAAAGCACGAGCGGCGTCCGGTGTGGCAGGTGGGGCCATCGCCGGCGACAGTTACTTTCAGCCACAAGGCATCTTGGTCGCAGTCCGTGCGCATTTCGATTACCGTCTGCAAATTTCCGGATGTTTCGCCCTTTTTCCACAGGGACTTACGTGAGCGCGACCAATAATGTGCGATGCCGGTTTCCAGCGTCAATTTCAGCGCATCGGCATTCATGTGCGCGACCATCAGCAGTTGGCCGTCACGGGCATCTGTAACGACCGTCGTTACCAATCCGGACGCATCGAAGCGCGGTGCAAACACCGCGCCTTCTTCATTGTCATGTTTGTCGCTCAGGGAAGCGGAGAACAAATCGTTCGGCATAATACCAATTCTGGAAACTAACGGCCCCTGACGAGTGTCATGAACCGTACCTGCTCGTTGATTTCAGTCTTGAACGATCCGGTAAAGGTCGTCGTGGTGGTCGTCGAACCGGCTTTGCGGATGCCGCGCATAGCCATGCACATGTGTTCCGCCTCGATCATGACCGCAACACCGCGCGGGCGCAGCGACTCCTGGATTGCATTGGCGATCTGCGCTGTCATGCTTTCCTGTGTCTGCAGGCGGTGCGCAAACATGTCGACCACGCGGGCGATTTTCGACAAGCCAACGACCTTCTCGCCATCGGGCAGGTAAGCCACATGCGCCTTGCCGATGATCGGCACCATATGATGTTCGCAGTGCGAGAAGAACGGAATATCCTGAATGAGGATCATGTCCTCATATCCGGCGACTTCCTCGAAGGTACGGCCGAGCACGTCGGCCGGATCCTGCGCATAACCGGAGAATAATTCCTTGTATGTGTTGGCCACTCGTTGCGGCGTATCCAACAGACCCTCGCGGTCCGGATTGTCGCCAGCCCAAAGCAGTAGCGTGCGAACGGCTGCTTCGGCTTCTTCCTGGGTGGGGCGTCGATTATTATCCTGCTTGGCGGCTGCCGATTGCAGGACTTTGATTATAGCATCCATCGCGATCTCCCGTAGCCGCCCTCAAAGGAGCGACGAGTTAAACGGCAATACACGATAGTCGCTCCATCGGAACGGACGGTGTATTGAAGGCGAGCTGGAAGACGTTTCCAGCCCCGACCAACACAATAACGCATCGCGAAAATTTAATACATGCGACTTTGTGCTGGTGCGCTCCAATACTATATAGAGATTGAAATCGGGATTCATAGGGTCAAAGCGATGCACAATGACGCGTTTGCGGTGAACACTGTGTCGAAAAACGGGCATTCATGATGATCAATGACGTCTACAACACGCGCATCCTGGAATTTGCCGGAAACATCCAGCGGCTCGGGCGTCTCGAGGAGCCGGATGCATCGGCGACTGCTCATTCAAAACTTTGTGGCTCGACTGTTACCGTCGACCTCAAGGTGGAGGATGGCGTCGTTTCAGATTTTGCCCATGATGTGAAGGCTTGTGCATTGGGGCAGGCTTCCTCGTCGATCATGGCGCGGCATGTCATCGGCGCGACGGCACAGGAACTGCGCGACGTCAGGGACCGAATGTTCAAGATGCTGAAGGAAAACGGTACGCCGCCGGAGGGCAGGTTCGAAGATCTGAAGTTTCTTGAGCCGGTGCGCGACTATAAAGCACGCCACAATTCCACGATGCTGACCTTTGATGCGGTGGTCGATTGCCTTGACCAGATCGAGAAGAAAAACGCCGAAGCCGCAGCCTAGACCGATGTGTGACGAACCGGCACAGGATCAAACGCCGAAGATTGCCAGCAAATATTCGCGTAACTGGCAAGGATCCTGGCGGAAAACACCAGGACGCTTGTTGGGAACAGGGCTGATCAGGCTCTACCAGCTCACCTTGTCCGGATTTATTGGAAATTCCTGCCGCCATATTCCCACCTGCTCGGAATATACTTACGAATCCGTCGCCCGCTATGGCCTGTGGACCGGAGGCTGGATGGGTCTCTTCCGGTTTGTCCGCTGCGGGCCGGGCGGCACACAAGGGCTGGATCCGGTCCCGACCGCACTGGACGGGCGTTTCGTATGGTATATGCCCTGGCGCTTTTGGAGCCTTCGTCGCCCTAGGTCTTGAATGATCACGTGATTGGCGTTGTGCTTTAAGTACTTTACGCCGGACAAAACAGCATTTAGAAGTGCGCCCGCCGGAGCGGTTTTCGGCAAGCTGGATACCACCCGCAATCGTTGGCGGGACTGGATAGGAGAAAATCGATGTCACAAACAGTTGCCAAAACTGTATCCATGCAATTCCCCGATGGCTCGAAGCGCGAATATGACGCTGCCATGACCGGTGCGGAACTTGCTGAATCCATTTCCAAATCGCTTGCCAAAAAAGCTGTCGCCTATGCGGTAGATGGCACTGTGCGCGATCTGTCCGATCCGTTGCAGGGTTCAGGTGCGATCGAAATCCTGACGCGCGACGACCCGCGCGCGCTGGAGTTGATCCGGCATGATTGTGCCCATGTTCTCGCTGAGGCTGTGCAGGAGTTGTTTCCCGGAACGCAGGTCACTATCGGACCGGTGATCGAGAATGGCTTTTACTACGATTTCGCGAAGAACGAACCATTCACGCCGGATGATCTGCCGGTGATCGAGAAGAAGATGCGGGAGATCATTGCCCGTAACCAGCCGTTCACAAAGGAAATCTGGTCACGCGAAAAAGCGCGCAAGGTTTTCGCCGAGAAGGGCGAAGCCTATAAGGTGGAGCTCGTCGATGCTATTCCCGAAGGCCAGGATCTGAAGATCTATCGCCAAGGCGATTGGTACGATCTTTGCCGCGGCCCGCACATGGTATCGACCGGCCAGATTGGCAATTCCTTCAAGTTGATGAAGGTTGCGGGAGCCTACTGGCGCGGCGACAGCAACAATCCCATGCTGAGCCGTATCTATGGGACGGCTTTCAACAATGATGCCGATCTCAATTCCTATCTTCACATGCTGGAAGAGGCCGAGAAGCGCGATCACCGCCGTCTCGGCCGCGAAATGGACCTGTTCCACTTCCAGGAAGAGGGGCCGGGCGTTGTATTCTGGCATCCGAAAGGCTGGAAGATGTTCCAAAGCCTCGTCAGCTACATGCGACGCCGGCTGGACAGCCATGGTTACAGTGAAGTCAATGCACCTCAGGTGCTCGACAAATCGCTGTGGGAGACGTCCGGTCATTGGGGCTGGTACCGGGACAATATGTTCAAGGTCACGGTCGCCGGTGACGAGACCGATGACGAGCGTGTGTTTGCGCTGAAGCCCATGAACTGTCCCGGCCATGTCATGATCTTCAAGCATGGGCTGAAATCATACCGCGATCTGCCGGTGAAGCTTGCGGAATTCGGCAACGTGCATCGCTATGAGCCTTCGGGCGCCCTGCATGGCCTGATGCGCGTGCGTGGCTTCACGCAGGACGATGCGCATATTTTCTGCACCGACGAGCAGATGGCGGCGGAGTGCCTGCGCATCAATGATCTGATCCTCACGACCTATGCCGATYTCGGATTTGAAGGCATCACGGTGAAACTATCGACGCGTCCCGACAAGCGCGTCGGTTCGGATGAGTTGTGGGACCGTGCCGAAGAAGTCATGGGCCAGGTGCTCAAGACGATCGAGGAACAGTCGGGCGGGAAGATCAAGACGTCGATCAATCCGGGCGAGGGTGCCTTCTACGGTCCCAAGTTCGAATATGTGCTGCGCGATGCTATCGGGCGTGACTGGCAATGCGGCACGACGCAGGTGGATTTCAACCTGCCGGAGCGTTTTGGCGCTTTCTACATCGACTCCACGTCGGAGAAGAAGCAGCCGGTTATGATCCATCGCGCTATTTGCGGTTCGATGGAACGTTTTCTCGGCATCCTGATCGAAAACTATTCGGGTCACATGCCGCTATGGTTTGCGCCGGTGCAGGTTGTGGTTGCAACGATCACCTCCGAAGCCGATGAATATGGCAAGCAGGTCGCCAAGGAACTGAAAGCCGCCGGTCTGCAGGTCGTCACCGACTTCCGCAACGAGAAGATCAATTACAAGGTGCGCGAGCATTCCCTGCAGAAGGTTCCGGTCATACTTGTTTGCGGCATGCGCGAAGCCGAGGAGCGTTCCGTCAATATGCGCCGCCTCGGTTCGCAGAACCAGACCTCGCTGAAGCTGGATGATGCGATCCAGCAGCTCAGGAGCGAAGCGACACCGCCGGACCTGTTGCGCGCGGCGGCCGAGTGATCTAAGCGAGCATGAAATATGACAGCGTGGTGGCTTCATCACGCTGTCATATAGTGTTGAGAAAATCTAAGCCGTTTCAATATTCTGCGGAGTCCATGTGCAGTTTCCAGAGCTTTCTTATGCCAACGACACGCAGACCCGCCTGACCCAATGGCTCATTCGGGCCATCGAAGGCCTTTCCGGTCGCGACTATTATGCCGGGCTCTATAATACATGGAGGAGCGACATCGTCCCCGCAGGTATCGATGTTTTCTGTCGCATGATGGATCTGATCAACATACGTCTCGATGTTCAGGACCAGTGGCCACCGCAAAATCTTCCCGATACGCCGTTGGTGATCATAGCCAACCATCCTTTTGGCATTGGCGACGGCAT
>NZ_JBFUMG010000158.1:0-9019 GCF_054049495.1 Phyllobacterium sp. P5_D12
GTGCCAGGATAGAGCGGCATCTGATGCGTCGAACAATAAAGCACCGACGGATCATCCCAGAAAATGTCCTGCGTACCATTGCCGTGATGCACGTCCCAATCGACGATCGCAACGCGTTCGACGCCGTAAGCTTTTTGGGCGTGCCTGGCGGCGATCGCGGCGCTGTTGAACAGACAAAAGCCCATGGCTTTGTCCCGCTCCGCGTGGTGGCCGGGGGGACGCGAAGCTACGAAGACATTGTCCGCGACGCCCGTGAATACGTCATCCACAGCGGCGTTCGCTGCGCCGATTGCGGTCAACACCGCTTCCCAGCTTTTGGGGCTCACAGTCGTATCCGAATCGACTCGGGTCAGCCCTTCTTCAGGGATGGTATTACGTACACGTTCAATAAACGTTTGGGGATGCGCATAAAGGATCGTTGTTTCGTCGCCCATTGGTGCCTGGACGCGATCCAGTGCATCGAAGGTGCTATCCTCCAGCACCTTATTGAGCGCGCGCAATCGATCCGGCCGTTCAGGATGCCCCGGAGGTGTCAAATGTTCCAGATAAATCGGGTGCGAATAAAGACGGGTTACCATGAAAGCTTTCTGCAACAGCAAAAGGGCATGAGCATGACCAGGCGGTTACGTTCAAATTGCACCAGCTACCCGCTGTTGTACAAGAGACAAGTCAGCGAATTCTGGCGCACATGTTGATTGGTCAAGCTATGCTCAGGGCTTGTGTCAGATCGGCAATCAAGTCATCCGGATGTTCGATGCCGATCGACAACCTGATTGTTGAATCCAGCACACCAATGCGCTGGCGCACGTCGATTGGGACGCCCGAATGTGTCATCGTTGCCGGATGGCTGGCGAGCGATTCCGTACCTCCAAGGCTGACCGCCAGTTTCAATATCTGCAATGCGTTGAGGAACTTGAAGGCCGCCGGCTGTCCACCCACGATGTCAAATGAGAAGGTCGAGCCAGCTCCGGTGCATTGAGCGGCAAACGTTTTACCAAGGGGTGAAGACGYGTCGTGATATGGCAGATAGTGTATTTTCTCGACCTTCGGATGATCGCGAAGGAAATTGGCAATTGCCAAGGCATTATTGTCGGCCTTTTCCATGCGGATGCTAAGCGTTTCGAGAGAGCGCCCGAGCATCCAGCAGGAATGCGGATCGAGTTGCGTGCCGATCGCGCCACGCAGCGCTTTGACCTGTTTCATCACGGCTCTTGATCCGAGCGCCGCTCCAGCAATCAAATCGGAGTGGCCGCCGACATATTTTGTCAGCGAATACAGGGAAATATCCGCGCCATGCTCGATGGGCCGTTGGAATACCGGTCCAAGCAACGTGTTGTCGCAGGCGATTATCGGGCGGTGGCCCTGCTTTTCCCCAATGGCCTCGGCGATCCGGCGGATCATTGCCACATCAACCAGGCTGTTGGTTGGATTGGCGGGCGTTTCGATCAGGATCACTGAGACACGGCCCTTCTGCATCGCCTGGTCAGCGGCAGCTTGTACCGAAGCTTCGTTCACGCCATCAGCGAAGCCGACCGCTGCAACGCCCATGTTGAGGAACGTCTTGGCGAGCAGCGTTTCGGTGCCGCCATATAGCGGCTGCGAGTGCAGGATCGAGTCGCCCGGACGGACGAAGGCAAACAGGGTCGTGGCAATCGCTGACATTCCCGAGGAAAAAACCGCACAGCTTTCCGTGCGCTCATAGACAGCCAGCCGGTCCTCAACGATTTCGCTATTGGGATGATTAAAACGTGAGTAGACCAGACCAGCCGCCGTACCGGCCGGCGGTTCTTTGCGACCAGAGACAAAATCGAAGAAATCCCGGCCTTCTTCAGCGGACTTGAATACGAAGGTCGAGGTCAAGAACACAGGTGGTTTGACAGCACCCTCGGATAGTTCCGGGTCGTAGCCGTAGTTCAGCATCAGCGTCTCAGGATGCAGTTCGTGATTGCCGATATGTGTTTTGGAGGGATGGGGAGCGGTCATGGCAGTCTCCTCGCTGAATGAGCCTATCCAGCGAGATTATAGCAAATCCAACGACCATTCCTTGCTATTTTGAAGCGGCCTTCGCAACAAGCGAGAGCCAGTTTTCAAATAATATCGGTCTTGGTGATCTGGATACCAAAGCCTTCGAGCCCGACATAGTGGCGTTCGCGCGAAGACAATAGACGGATCGATGTGATGCCGAGATCCTTCAATATCTGGGCACCAAGCCCGATCTGACGCCATTCCTCTTCGCGCACGCGCGCTTCCGCATGGACTTCGCGCTCCTGCAATGCTGCACGATTGCGGTCATCATCCCGGCCAACACCGACCGATCCTTCGCGCAGATAGACAATAACTCCGCGCTTTTCCTCGGCGATGCGCTTCATGATACTGTCAAGCGTGTTGCGGGCGCCGAATACATCGCTCAGCACATCCTCACGCTGCAGGCGAACAGGAACATCCTCGCCATCGCGAATATCGCCATRGACGATCGCGGCATGGTGCATCGGCTCCCAAGGCAGTGCGTATGTTATTGCCTTGGCACGTCCGGCGCAGGTATCGATCTCGTACTCGCCAATTCGTTCGATCAGGGTTTCCTTGCGCTGGCGGTAGGCAATGAGATCGGCGACAGTTACCTGGTGCAGCTTATGAGTTTCGGCAAAGCTTGCAACCTGGGGGCCGCGCATGACCGAACCGTCGTCGTTCACCAACTCGCAGATGACTCCGACGGGCGGCAGTTCTGCCAGCTTGCAAAGATCAACAGCGGCCTCTGTATGGCCGGAACGCATCAGTACGCCCCCTTCACGGGCCACCAGCGGAAAAATATGACCGGGACGCACGAAATCAATGGCACCAGCGTTCGGATTGGCAAGGTTTCTGGCTGTCAACGTGCGATCTTCAGCCGAAATACCGGTCGTCGTCCCATGTTTGTAGTCGACGGTGACAGTAAACGCCGTCGAATGGGGCGCATCATTGTCGGCCACCATTGGCGCGAGATTCAAACGTTTTGCGTGCTCTCGGGTCATCGGCGTGCAGACAATGCCTGAAGTGTGGCGAACGATGAAGGCCATCTTCTCGGGCGTACAGTGAACTGCGGCGACGATCAAATCACCTTCGTTCTCGCGGCCGTCATCGTCCATGACAACTACGATTTCACCGCGTTCGAAAGCGCGTAGGGCATCGACGACCCGTTTTTGATTGTAGGCCATATGAGCGTCCCCTTGCTTAGATACGGCCGGTCTGGCCGCGATGTCTGAGATAATGATCTGCGATGGCGCAGGCCACCATTGCTTCACCGATCGGCACGGCACGGATACCGACGCATGGGTCATGTCTGCCCTTGGTCATGATATCGACTTGATTGCCATCCGCATCAATACTCCGGCGCGGCGTCAAAATCGATGATGTCGGCTTGACGGCAAAGCGCGCGACGACCGGTGCGCCGCTGGAAATGCCGCCCAGAATCCCACCGGCATGGTTGGACAGGAAAATTGGCTTGCCGTCGTTACCCATGCGCATTTCGTCAGCGTTTTCTTCACCGGTGAGTCTGGCAGTGTCGAAACCATCGCCAATCTCTACGCCTTTCACGGCATTGATCGACATCAGGTAGCTGGCGATATCCTGATCAAGCTTGCCGTAGACCGGAGCACCGAGACCTGCCGGAACGTTCTCCGCCACGACTTCAACAATAGCACCAATGGAAGACCCTGCCTTGCGAAGGCCGTCCAGATAGTCCGCGAATATGTCGACCGACCCCGCATCCGGTGTGAAGAATGGATTGTTGTTTACCTCATCCCAATCCCAGCGGCCGCGGTCTATGGTATGTATTCCCATCCCAACCAGCGCTCCACGCACAACGAGACCGGGCACCACCTTGCGCGCTATGGCGCCGGCGGCAACGCGCGCAGCCGTTTCACGTGCCGAAGAACGCCCACCACCTCGATAGTCGCGAATGCCATATTTAACATCATAGGTGTAGTCGGCGTGACCCGGACGATACTGGCGGGCAATATCACCATAATCCTTCGAGCGCTGATCGGTGTTCTCAATCATCATCGAGATCGGCGTGCCCGTCGAAATCATGGTAACGCCGTCATCTTGCAGCATAACGCCGGAAAGCACGCGGACCTGATCAGGCTCACGACGTTGCGTCGTGTATTTCGACTGCCCGGGCCTGCGCTTATCGAGGTACGACTGGATCTCCGCCTCTGTGAAGGAAATGCCGGGTGGGCAGCCATCGACCACGCATCCAAGCGCAATTCCATGGCTTTCACCCCATGTGGTGACGCGAAAAAGATGACCGAAAGTATTGTGCGACATAAGCGTATCCGACGTTTTGTCAGGGGGTTTTATGAGCGTTTACTCCTGTGGTCAAACCCGCCGTTGAAATTCCTTTATCCCACACGAAAAAAGCAATTGTTTTGCCACAAATGGAAGCTCTAACTTGCGTCATTGACCGGCATACAGATTTGATAATAGGGGAATTCAAATGCGCTTCATCGTAGCAACGTTCATGTTCATCGCCTCCCTGCTTCCGGTCGGCGCTCTTGCGGACGATGCGCAAGGTACAATCACCAAGATCGATGAAGACAATTCGACCATTACTCTCGACGACGGCAAKGTCTATAAATTGCCGGGCGAATTTGACCTGAGCGTTATCGAGCAGGGTATGAAGGTTACGTTGATGTTCGACGTGGTCAACAAGGAACGCTTCATCACCGACATCGAAGAGACCACTGAATAGCTACAGCCAGGTAAGGTGACCATTCTCCAGGCGCAGAAGTTGATCCTGTGTGATAAGAAGATTGGCGGCATCGTGGCCGTCCAGTTTCTCGACCATGCGGAATATCGTTCTCAGGCAACCGCCATGGGTTATGCAAACCGTGGGTCCCTTTACCTCGGCCAACCAACTCGCAACACGAACACTCAATGTCGCATAGCTCTCGGCGGTGTCCCCCGGTGGGACGAAATTCCACTTGTCCCGCCCCCGTGCTTCTACAAGCTCCGGCGTCTTGGCTGCGATGTCTTCAATCATGAAGCCCTGCCAATCTCCGAAACTCACTTCCATCAGGCGTGGATCGGTATGGTAGTGCTTGGGATCGAGACCCATGCGGGTACGGATTCGCTCCATCGTATCGCGCGTGCGCCGCAAAGGGCTGGCAACGAATTCGAAGCCGGCCCCGTCGCCGATCAATGATTTCAGAAGATCACCATTGCGATCAGCCTGGGCACGGCCACGCGCATTCATATCGACATCTGCTTGACCCTGGATTCGTTCGGCGACGTTCCAATCCGTCTCGCCATGACGCGAAAAGTAGATCACCGAGCCAGGCAGAATCACTTGAACTTCAATCCTTGACGACAGAAATATCCGGTGCGTCGACTGCTTTCATTCCTACGACATGATAACCGCTATCGGCGTGATGGATCTCGCCTGTGACGGAGCGCGACAAGTCAGAAAGGAAATAGAGACCCGCGTCGCCGACTTCCTCGATCGTCACAGTGCGTCGCAGTGGCGCGTTGTACTCGTTCCACTTCAGGATGTAGCGGAAATCACCGATGCCGGAAGCAGCAAGGGTTTTGATCGGGCCTGCGGAAATCGCGTTGACGCGAATATTGTCGGGTCCGAGATCGACAGCCAGATATTTGACGCTCGCCTCAAGCGCGGCCTTGGCAACGCCCATGACATTATAGTTCGGCATGACCTTTTCTGCACCGTAATAGGTCAGCGTCAAGATGGAGCCGCCATCTGTCATAAGCTTTTCCGCCCGCTTGGCAACCGCCGTTAGCGAAAAGACGGAAATCAGCATCGTCTTTGTGAAATTGGCTTCCGATGTGTCCACGTAGCGACCGGTGAGTTCATCCTTGTCGGAGAAACCGATCGCGTGGACCAGGAAATCGATCTTGCCCCAATGCTGCTCGAGCGCAGCAAAGCAGGCGTCGATGGTCGACGCATCGGAAACATCGCAATGTCCGCATAAAAAAGCGCCGAGTTCCTGTGCAAGGGGCTCGACGCGCTTTTTCAAAGCATCGCCCTGATAGGTAAATGCAAGTTCGGCACCTGCGTCGTGCGCTGCCTTGGCAATGCCCCAGGCAATCGACCGATTGTTGGCGACACCCATTATAAGGCCGCGTTTACCCTGCATCAAACCAGTTTTGGCGGTCATATACCAACCCTTCATGAGACTTATGATTGATGTGGGGTATCGCACAGCCCGCGCCGGGCTTCAAGCGCGGTATCTAATCTGGTTTTGGATTTTCAATGACTGGAATCGCGTAAAAAGGCTTCCAAAGCTGGATCCCCATGTTCCGGCAACATAATGCGGACGTGAGCGAACAGATCGCCATGGCCATCTGGCTTCTTTGGCAAACCCTTGCCTTTCAGCCGTAAAACCCTATCGGAACTGGTCCACGGCGCGACTTTGACCGCTACGCGGCCGTTGAGGGTTTCGACTTCCTGGCGCGAACCGAGGGCAGCGTCGCTCAACGGAACCGGAAGTTCGACATGAAGGTCTCTTCCCTCGACCCGAAATTTCGGATGCGGTTTGAACCGCACTGTGACTAAAGCATCACCAGCGGTGCCTCCAGGAACAGCTTCTCCCTGTCCTTTCAAGCGAATCGTTTGACCGTTTTCCACCTGTGCGGGCAGTTTGATCGCCAGCCTTTTGCCGTTGGGAAATATTGCTTCAACCTTTTCGGCGCCCGCTGCCTGCTCAAGGCTGATATCTATAGTTGCCTGTAGGTCGGCACCTTTGCGTGGCCCGGCGCGACGCGTGGCCCCGCCAAAGCCGCCCATGCCGCCGGTCTCGCCAAACAGGCTGCTCAATATGTCTTCGGCACCAAGGCCAGATGTACCGCCGCTACGGAACTCGAAACCGCCCGGACGGCGCCCGCCGCCAAAACCGGCAAACGGGTCGCCGCCGGCGCTCGAGTAACCTTCAAACCCTTGTGGTGCACGTTGCTTGCCTTCGGCATCGATCTCCCCCCGGTCAAACTGGCCGCGACGTTCCTTGTCACCAACGATTTCGTATGCCTGATTGATTTCGGAGAAATTTGCCTGCGCCTTCGGGTCATCCTGATTCTGGTCGGGATGATATTTCTTGGCGAGTTTGCGAAACGCCGATTTAATTTCCTCGGGCTTCGCCGTCTTGGCGACGCCCAACACGCTATAGGGATCGCGCATGTGTCTGCCTTTCTTCGCAACGGAGCGAGATGTCTTGGGATTCCGCTGCTATATGCTCACGAATAGGAAGAAATTCCAGAGATTTGAGACGAAAAAAGTGAAAAATGGCCCAGATTCTTCATGTGCTACATAGGCGCGAAAGATTTCAACGTCCACTGCCCGCCATTTTGCATGCAGGTCTCGCCCTTGTAAATCATGACCCCGTCAAATGACTCGCGCGAAGTCTGGAACTCGCGGCAAAGGCCGGCGTCGTCTTTCTTTTCAGCAATGGTCGTTATTGTACCTTGGCTGCCCGTCTCGGGATTCGACCAAGGAACCGGCTTGTTGCCCCATTGGGTGAAATTCAGCGCCGAGACGATGTTGCGCACTGTCAATTGATCTGACGAGCCCTTGGCGTCGACAGGTTGTGCAGGAGCGACCGACCCTGTTACTGTTGCCTGGTCTGGAGCCGCTTTCTCGATGCTGAAATCCTTCATGGCGCAGCCCGACAACAAGCAAAGGGCAACACCAACGGCAAAGCCCGGATAAGGCCCGTGCCAATGCTGTTTTTTTGCACCAAATTTCTTGCTATCAGATCGTAGAAACGCCAAACACATATCTCTCTTTAACAAGGTCAATCCGAAATGACTATGGGACTATGGATTAAATGAAGTTAACAACAGATGACTTCACGGAGAATTCCGAGCCGTTCGCGCTTTTCGATGAATGGCTGGCGGAGGCGAGCAAGACCGAACCCAATGATCCCAATGCTGTAGCGCTGGCAACAGTGGACAACGAAGGATTGCCAGATGTCCGCATGGTTCTCCTTAAGGGATTCGACAGCCAAGGCTTTGTTTTCTATACAAATTTTGAGAGCCAAAAGGGTCAGGAAATTCTGGGATCCATGAAAGCGGCGATGTGCTTTCACTGGAAATCTCTTCGTCGTCAAGTCCGTATCCGCGGGCCCGTCGAGATCGTAAGCAAGGATGAGGCCGACGCCTACTATGCAACGCGCCCTCGCGGGAGTCGTATCGGCGCCTGGGCATCAAAACAATCGCGTCCCCTTGAGAGCCGGTTTGCGCTCGAAAAGGCCGTCGCCGAATACACCGCTCGTTACCCTATCGGTGAAATTCCCAGGCCCGACTATTGGTCGGGGTTTCGCATTCGTCCAACGTCCATCGAGTTCTGGCATGACCGGCCGTTTCGCTTGCATGACCGGGTGGTCTTCAGCCGTCTTACGCCGGAAGGCGACTGGGGCAAGACGAGGCTCTATCCTTAGCCTTTCTTTCGCGTGAGAAAGGCCATCAACGCGCCCCGCGCCTCCTCGGACTGGAGGCGCTCGGCGAAAAATTTTGCCTCCAGCTTGATGCGTTCGACAACGTCTTCCCGCGGCATCCGCAGAAGATCGCGTGAAATCTGCATGGCTTCCGGTGGCTTTGCCGCAATCGCGGTCGCCACACTCAAGACTGTGCTTTCCAGTTCCTCTGTGTCGACCAGCTTGTAGATCAGTCCCGCCTCCTTGGCTTCAACCGCGTGCAATCCTTCGCCCATGGCCAGGAAAGCAAAAGCTCTTTGGTGGCCCATCAACACCGGACCCAGCAAACTGGATCCCGCTTCCGGTACCAGTCCGAGATCTACAAAGGGTGTCTTGAAATAGGATTGCGGCGTAGCGAACGTCAGATCGCAATGGAAATGAATCGTGGTGCCGACGCCAATCGCAAGGCCGTCCACGCCTGCGAGAAGCGGCTTCTTAGCGTTGACCAGCGCAATCAGAAAATCAATAACTTCGCTGCCCATATTGCCAGTGGTGGCAAAGGCCATGAAGTCCTGCAGGTCATTGCCGGACGAAAAGGCTCCTGGCACGCCAAAGAACAC
>NZ_JBFUMG010000159.1:0-9002 GCF_054049495.1 Phyllobacterium sp. P5_D12
GAGCCGCACATAGAGCAGATCTGCAGCTTCGCGCGCGCCAACCTCGTGGAAGGCTCCGCGCGCCAGAAGTGCTGCCTCGAGTGCAAGCTGCGGGGACAAAAGCACATGCGCCTGCCGCTTGGATGGGGTCGAACCGGTCTTGTAGTCGATAATCTCGGCCAAACCGTCGCTCCGTAGATCGACGCGGTCAGCACGGCCAGAGAGCGTCACGCCGGTCGTTTCAACGGGAATCTTTCTTGAAGCAATTTCTGGATGACGTGCCGTTATAAGGTGCGCGCGCTGGCGTTCCCATTGGAGGTATTCCGGAACCAAAGATTGAAATCGYGGCCACCACACCGCATCGATCTCTTCCGGTAATGCGATTTCATCAAAAAATCGCCGTCCTGTTTCCAGAAGACGTGCGGATGCATCGGTGTTCTGCGGATCGACACTCTGTGCAGTGAAATCGGCCAGGATATCGTGGAACAGAGAGCCGCGTTCAGCGACATCGGGATCGCGGATCAGTGACTCGATGGGGCGCAGGCGGAGGATGCGCCGGGCAAAGATCGCGTAAGGATCGCGCCTGAGCGTCTCAATTTCCGTGACGGAGAAATGCTTTGGCCGCGCGCCTAAAGGTGGCTTGGGTTCCGGCCGCTTGACGAAGTCTTCGTCTGGTGCAGTATCGATCTCCCGCGCCCAGTTCAGATACTTCGCGCCCCGGGTGCGCAATTCAGTAGTTGCAGTTTTGCCAAGAACTGTTTCGAGGCGTTGTAACCAGCGCGACGCAACCGTCGGAGCGTTGGCGGCGCGCTGCGCCCGTGTGAGAATGACGCGGTCCATTCCCATCGCCATCTGGAAATCATGCGCTGCAAGGCCAGTGCGCCGTTCCGGTGGTTCAAGATTGATGATCGATTTCATTGGCCGCGACATGAAGGGATCATTGCGGGTTTTGCCCGGCCAAGTCCCTTCGTTCAGACCGCCGATGACGACCGTATCGACCGTCTGCAAACGGGCTTCCAGTGCCCCCCAGATAAAGAGGCGGGGATGCGCGCCGGCCTTAGGCTTGACGACCTCTCCGGCGACCAGCGCCTCGATCATCGACGGCCATTCGGAAGGCATGAACTCCAACCCTGCATCTGCCGATATCAAATTGCGCAGGAAGGCGGCGAACTGTTCGCCAGCAGCGCCGGAATAGAGCGCCGCAATATCGCCTTGGTCGTCCCGTGTCAGATTTTCCAGACTGGCGACGGTAGCGTGGATAATCTCCGCGATCTCCACCGGGGCTTTTCTGGAAGCAAAGACCGCCAGCGGTTGCATGCATTGCGAGAGCGCTTCGCAGGCTGAGCGGGCAGCCTCGACCTGCGCAACGGTAATCTGCCGGAGCCACCCGGGTTCAAATGGCGTTGTGCTTGCGTCCGAAAGGCGTTTTTCGAAGAAGGAACGCAGGCCAGACAATATAGCCCGACCCGTGCCCCCTCGAAGCGACACGAGTTCAATGGTTTCCGCAGCTTGCCTAACAGCGGAACGTTCGAGACMGAGCCGGGTCAAGGGATGTTTGAGAAGTGCGAGCAATGCGACAGGATCACCAGGATTGAAGATTGTCTCCAGTGCCAATCGCATCAGTGTGGCTGGTTGCGTTTCGCGCAGGGCATGACCGCCGGAATCATCGGCTGTGATATTGAAGCGTGCGAGCTCGGTCGAGACACGGCGCGCAAGTTCGCGATCCGCAGTGATCAAGGCTACCGTCTTGCCTGGCTGGTTAATCGCATCACGCAAGGCGACAGCGACCGCGAGAGCTTCTTCCCGTTCATTCGCGGCCTCCACCAACGCAATTGGCGCGATGGCAGCCAAGAACCTGCCATCGCCACGGTCGATATCGGCCCAAGCTTCACTCGTGTCTGCGGGGCGCATCGCCTCGGCCAGCAAAGCCTCGCGCGCACGTTTTGACGCTGCGACATCTCCCAACTGGATGACGTCCTGACGCAGAACGCCGAGCTGGCTCAACAGCTTTCTCAAACCATATTGCGGGTGACCGAAGATCGATGGGCTATCGATGGTATTGGACAGAAGTTCCCAACTTGCTGCGTCCATGTCACGATCGACACCGGGCAGGACCAGAGCACCTTGTGGCAGGCGAGCGATGGCGGCGAGCAGCTGTGCGGTGGCGGGTATGGAACCCGTGGAACCGGCGGCGATAACCGGCCCCGCTGGCGGGCTGCGCACCAGACGCTCGGCTTCGAGCTCTATCAGCCGATTGCGATGGGCGGCAGGATTGGATCGATGCCGGCTGGCAAGAACGTCGGGCCAAAGACTGGTGACTATCCCCAGGAAGTCCAGAGTTACCTGCCACCAGTTCGGCAGATCCTCCGACACAATGTTGGATAGCGACGACCATCCCATCGCTTCGGTCTCAACCTGATCCATCAAGCTTGCGAGATCTCGCGCCAGCCAGATTGCATCCGCGGTCGTAGCCGGGATCGCGATCTCTTCGTTGCCGAAAAGCGCCCGGACATGGTCGGGCAGACGTTCGCGCCAAGGCCTCACCAGCCGCGCGAGCAGCAGCAAGCGTTCTGTCGAGCCTATCGGAGGCAGGAGATCGAAAAAAGCATCCGATCCCATATCGAACATTGCCGCATCCTCGTCCACATCACCGAGCGGCCGGATGACGGGGAGGATAGCAGACTTGGTCGGGCTCGTTTCGACCAGCAAGGAACGCAGGGTGCGTGCAGCGCGGCGTGTCGGCACGTAGATCGTTGCCTGTGCGAGCGCCATGGGATTCGACGGATCCGCGGGATATCCGGGCACAAGGGTGCCCGATCGCAGTGCATCAACAAGAGCGGGCAGAAACGGAATGCCCGGTGCTATGGAGAATATGCGCGAATGTCCGTGCTCAACCATTGACCGTCTGTCTGGCGATGGCGGCTTCCGCCTCGCCAATCGCATCAGGTGTTCCGACCGTCAGCCACATGCCCTCCATCCGTCGGCCATAAAGCCGGTCCGCGGCGATCGCCGCATCAAAATAGCGATTGAGCGAGGCCTTGCCCGCCACGGCGCCTGCGAAAATCCGCGGATGGATAACGGCTGCACCGGCATAAATATTGGGTGACGTTTCGCCGATTCCGAGGCGGCGCAAGCGACCATCGTTGCTCATGTGGAAATCACCGCGCCCATTATAGCCGGTGGCTTGATCCTTTGCCGCAATCATCAGCAGAATATCCATGCGCGCATCATCCCACCCTTCAGCCAGCAGGACAAGATTGGGCTTCGGTCCATCCACCCAAAAAGTATCGGCATTGACCACATAGAAAGGATCGGAGCCGATCTTCGAAAGTGCGTTGATGATACCGCCGGCGGAATCGAGCAGTTCATTGCGCTCGTCCGAAATGATGATCGCCGGCGTCTCTCGCTTCGCCAGATGCGCATCGACCTGATCGGCAAGATAGTGAACGTTGACGATAGCTCGCTCGACGCCCACATTTTCAAGCGCTTCAAGTCCCCAATCGATTAATGGTTTGCCGGCTACTTTTACCAGTGGTTTTGGCATTGTATCGGTAATTGGAGCCATACGCTTGCCAAGGCCGGCTGCCAGAACCATTGCCGTATGCGGACCTGCCATCAATCAAATCTCCGAAGAAAGTATTCCCGCCTTGTCGCACCATTGCTTGACCGGCGCCAGTGCAGGATGAACAATAACGCGATCAAGATAGGACCGGATACGCGGCAGATGTTTCAGATAAAAGGACTTGCCGTCACGTTCGTCGAGTCGGACGAAAATACCAAGTATCTTGGCATTGCGCTGTGCCGCCATGATGGCGAACGCCTTACGGAACAATGCTTCGTCAAAACCGGGATCAGCCGAGCGCCGTTCGTCGATATAGGTGCCGAGCAAATGATCCTGCAGCTCCGGGGCAATCGTGACGCGTGCATCGAAGATCAACGAGGCAACGTCATAGGCTGACGGCCCAATCATGGCGTCCTGAAAGTCAATAAGCCCGACACGATTTATACCATTTTCGTTTTCGCGCCATAGGATATTGGGTGAGTGAACATCGCGCAGGAGAAGGCTTTTCTCCGTATTACTTAGTTGGCTGAATACTTTATCCCATGCGGCCACAAATTCTGCCTTTCGGGCGGGTCCGAGCGCTGCTCCACTTATCCGCGGCACATACCAATCGGACAGAAGCTCGACCTCGATCATCATGGCATCGCGATCGAAATCGTGGATGTGATGGGAAATGCCTTCGCCTAAATCGATATCCCTTGGCCAGGAGTGCTGGTGCAGAGCTGCCAGCAAACGGACCGTTGCTTCATAGCGTTCGAGGATTGGAGCGCCTTCGCCATCCAGTATCCCATCGCCGCCAAGATTTTCGAGGGTCAGAAAACCGTTCTCCAAGTCCTCTGCGGCGATTTTCGGCACCGTGAAGCCGCGTGATGCGAGCAGCCTGTCAAGTGCGACGAACGCAGTCACGGATTGGGAAAGGTGCGCGATTTGCATATAGGTCTTGCCGTCGCGAAGGACTGGACCACCTGGATTGTAGGGCGAATTCATGAGGATAAGCGGACTCCCCGCTCCCATTGCAATGGTTTCGTAACCCCGGGCTGAAGCGTCGCCAAGCAGATAGCGCCGCTCACCCGTGGCGAATCCTTCTTTGGCGAGAAACGCGCGAATCCCCAGGGAGCGTTGCAACCGCGCCAATGCAGCCGGTTCGCCCTCGATCAATGCCTTCCGGCCGTCGCCGTCATTCACAAGCGTCACCTTCAAGCTGGGCGCTGAAAGCGCACCCTCCGCCCGTTCCGGCCACTCTACTACAACGGCGCCATCCTCCAGGACTTCATCAAGACCGAGCTCATCCACCTCATCGGCAGAAGTCAGGCGAAAAAGATCGACATGACTTATTGGYAGGCGCAACTCCGGATAGGACTGCACGATGGTGAAGGTCGGGCTCGGCACCTCGTAGCCATGGTCATCGGCAATGGTACGTATCACTCCACGCGCCAGTGTCGACTTGCCGGCACCGAGATCTCCTGACAACGTGACGAGATCACCCTTGCGCAACGCCAGTGCCAGATCCTGGCCAAGCCTTGTCGTATCCTCGGGTGTGGCAAGTTGAATGATGATTGATGTCATGGAGCGTTTATTCGGCAGCGATGCTGAATGTGCGCGCCTCCACCGGGAACCGGCAGGTAACCAGCGTGCCTTTGCCGGCGCCGCTATCGATATCGACCGTACCACCATGCAATTCGACGAAACCCTTGACAATGGAAAGTCCGAGGCCGGCTCCACGCTTGCGGCCGCCATTGGGATAGGGCTGGAAGCGCTTGAAGATGCTGTCGAGAACATAATCCGGCATGCCTGGGCCATTGTCCTTGACGCTGAATACCATTTCGGCCTGGTCCCGCCAGCATGCGAGCGTCACCGTGCTGCCTTCAGGCGCGTAGTTGGCAGCATTGCTGAGAAGATTGGATAGAACCTGCTTGACCCGGCTGGCATCGGCACGAAACGAACCCGTTCCTGGTGCGATGCGGACGTCGAGCAGGATATTATGCTCCCTGAATCGCTCCGCTACCTTCTCGGATGCAGTGGCGATAGCATCTGTGACCGACACATTGCTGATATCGAGTTCCATGATACCGGCATCGACGGTGGCGAGATCGAGAATGTCGTTGACGATCGTCAGCAGCACCGAAGAGGACGTGCCGATGTGATCGAGATAATCGCGTTGACGGTCATTGAGCGGCCCCGTCATCGGCGTCTGCAGAAGCTCGGTAAAGCCGATGATATTGGTCAAAGGCGATCGCAGCTCATAGGACACATGCTGAACGAAATCGTTCTTCAGCTCATCCGTCCGCTCCAGAGCTTCATTCTTCTCCTTCAGCGCGCGCTCCACTTGCACCGAATCCGTCACATCAACGAAAGTCAGCATGGTCTGGCCGTTTGGCAGCGGCGCCGTCGCATAGTAGAGAATTTTGCCGGAGCTGAGTTCGAGATGTCCCGAGAGAGACAGCCGCTCATCGTCAAAACCGGTCACGGTGGTGACAAAGGTTTCCCAATGCGCAGCATCCGAGACCGGTTCACACAGCCGGCGAATGGCCGAAATGTGCATACCTTCAGAGATTTGCTCGCGCTTCAGCGACCAGAGGGAAGCGAAAGCAGGATTCGATAGGCGTATCTTTCCGTCTGAGCCGAAAACGGCGACGCCTTCCGCCAGATGGTCCAGCGTCTGACCCTGTACCTTGATCAAGGTGTTGTAGCGGCTTTGCAGCTCTAGCTTTTCAGTAAGGTTTTCGAAGACCCAGGTCACCCCGCCCTTTGGCTGCGGATTGACGATCACACGCAGCGTGCGCCCATCGGTCAGATACCAGATATGCTCCTGCGACTCGACCGAATGATAGGCAGACAAGACTGTTTCCTTCCATCGGCGCCAATCTTGCTGTTCCGGCAGGATTCCATCACTACGGAAGCGATCGAGCAGCATCGCATTGTCGGGACTACTCTCGAGGAATGCCGTGTCCAGCCCCCAAAGCTTGGCAAACGCCTGGTTATGGAACTGCAGCTTGCGATTAGCGTCAAACATCGCGACGGCAGTGTTCAGCTGGTCGAGTGTATCCGAATGATTAAGAACCGTTCGCTTGAACTCTTCACGGATCAGTTCGACTTCGCTGACGTCGGTCGCGAGGCCGGCCGAGCCCGCACTACTGGCAACATCGGTGACCCGGAATACATGACGATCGCCACCAACCACTGTCGAAAGCTGATCCTGGAAGCGCCTGTTTGCTACCTTGTCGCGTTCGATCTTTTCTCGCGCCTGTGCGCCGAACAATTCGCGACCGTCCCGAATCGCAATCTGCGGATCGCGAACATCAACAGCCTTGGCATAGGCCATGTTCACCCAGTCGAGACGGCCATCGCCATCACGGCTCCAGGATGGCATATCGATCGATTCCAGCAAGCCGCGCAGCGTGGTGACGGCCTCACTAAGCTGATAGTTTTCAGACTTGAGGAGCGCCTGCGCGACCCGGGTCTCACCGAGATTGATGAAACGCACTATTGCATAACCGCCGGAGGTGCGGCCCTGAACTTCCAGCGGTGCGCCCTTCGAGGTTTCAACCGCGATGTCGAATGGGCGTGCTTTTTCGCGCAAAGCAGAGATGGAACGATCAAGCAGCGTAACGGAATCGACACGCAGCCATCGTCCGAAGGCCAAAAACAGCGCACGGCCTTCTGGCACGCCAATCTCTGGAGGAAGAGTGCCGATGAGATTGGGCGTACTCGAAGCGCCTTCCCACACGACCACACGCTGATCCTTGAGATTAAGCAGGGCTTCGTTGCGCTGGACCGTTACGTTGAGGTCCGCAACCTTGTCGCGCAGCTGGCGATTTTCTTGGGCAATACGACTGCGCTCGCGAATAAGCCAGCCTGCTGAAAGCAGCGCTGCACCCATGGCGCCAAGGAAAATAGCGAACTGCACGACTTCGAACGTACCGACCTCTACGCCAAAGGGTGTCGTGATTTTTCCGAGCGCGTCCTGTGCACGAGCCGACGGGGAAGACATCAACAGGACTGGCAGGGCTGAACTTGTGCCTTTAGCCAGGATCCTCCGCAGTCTGTTCAGCACCGGTCCGTGTGCTGCATCTTTACTGCGAACATCACTTGTCCCAATTTTCATATCAACCGTCGCTGCCCCATCCTGACGAATGCCGGTTATTCCCTTCCGCTTGCTTTTTTAAGCAAGCGGCCCACCTGGAACACCGTCATCCCGAATCACTACAATAAACCTTGAGCGAATCGACGGGAAGAACTAGGCGCAAAAAAGAAAACCGGAGAATTTGTCAATCCTCCGGTTTCTATATCTTGTGGGTATATACTAATCAGATCAATATCTGTAGTGGTCAGACTTGAAAGGACCCTTCGGCGTCACACCAATATAGGCAGCCTGTTCTTCCGAAAGCACCGACAATTTCGCGCCAAGCTTGTCCAGATGCAACCGGGCAACCTTTTCGTCGAGGTGCTTCGGCAGGACATAGACTTCATTCTTGTACTGTTCGCCGCGGCTATAAAGCTCGATCTGAGCCAGAACCTGATTGGTGAACGAGGCGGACATGACGAAGCTTGGGTGGCCCGTAGCATTGCCGAGGTTGAGGAGACGGCCTTCGGAGAGAAGCAGCAGCCGCTTGCCATCTGGGAACGAGATCATGTCGACCTGCGGCTTGATGTTGTTCCACTTGAGATTGCGCAGGGCGACGACCTGAATCTCGTTATCAAAGTGACCGATGTTGCCGACGATGACCATGTCCTTCATCGCGCGCATGTGCTCGATGGTGATTACGTCCTTGTTGCCGGTCGTCGTGATGATAATGTCGGCCGTCGGGGCCGCATCTTCGAGCGTCACAACCTCGAAACCATCCATCGCGGCCTGCAACGCACAGATCGGATCAACTTCCGTCACCTTGACGCGGGCGCCGGCACCAAGCAGCGACTGGGCCGAACCTTTGCCCACATCGCCGTAACCGCAGACGACAGCGACCTTGCCAGCCATCATGACGTCGGTAGCGCGGCGGATACCGTCAACCAGCGATTCCTTGCAGCCATACTTGTTGTCGAATTTCGACTTGGTGACGCTGTCGTTGACGTTGATTGCAGGGAAGGGCAACAAGCCCTTCTTCTGCAGCTGATACAGACGATTGACGCCGGTCGTGGTCTCTTCAGTGACGCCCTTGATGGCATCGCGCTGCTTGGTGAAGAAGCCAGGCGTTTCTTTCATGCGCTTTTTGATCTGTGCGAAGAGGATTTCCTCTTCTTCGCTCTCCGGCTTCGACAAAACATCTTCGCCAGCCTCGGCACGTGCACCGATGAGAATGTACATCGTGGCATCGCCGCCATCGTCGAGGATCATGTTGGAAGGCTGACCATCCTGCCACTGGAAAATCTTGTCCGTATAGGTCCAGTACTCTTCGAGCGACTCGCCCTTGACGGCGAAAACCGGCGTTCCGGTTGCAGCAATCGCTGCGGCGGCGTGATCCTG
>NZ_JBFUMG010000160.1:0-8982 GCF_054049495.1 Phyllobacterium sp. P5_D12
GGCAGCGGGATTGTCACCGGAGTTCTCCCGGCTCATCAGGCTGGATGTGCCCTCTCCATCTGCACCGCAAAAACAATGATACCGATAGCACAATGGAAATTCGCAACGCTGCCCTTTACCGAAATCAATGGCAGTCCGATCATTCGTGGCACCAATGACGTTTGCGGCTGTAGAGTTCCTCTGGTATGGGTATTTACCTGTTTCAAACTTAAATTATTTTTTAAATGTGATCGCACTTTACGTTTGAGCGAAAAAGAACTGGGGGGTTCTGTTCAATCTGTGAAGCGACGGTGTGGGGAGTTCACTGATGGTCCCTAAGTCGCCTCTTTTCTTCGGGTGGCCAAAATGGGTGTTGGTCTGCGGCGTCCTCGTGCTCGCGGCAGGTTGTGCTGGTCGTCCAAAAAACGTGTTGTTGCCAGTTGCCGACACCGCGCCTACGTCGAGCAGGGTCGAAATGCTGGTTACGACGACCCGCAGCCGTTCCTCTAATCGTGGTGAGATGTTTACGGGGGAGCGCGGTTTGGCCCCGGCATTTGCAGACATCACCGTGTCGATCCCGCCAAAAAACGTTCGGAAAGAGGGGGAGGTCGCCTGGCCGAAAAGGTTGCCGCCCAACCCGGCGACGGATTTTGCAACGTTGAAAGCAGATGAGCTGACGCGGGAGGGGGCGATAAAATGGCTGAATGTTTCGGTCAAGAAGAGCCCAGATCATAGCGTTCTCGTCTTCGTCCACGGGTTCAACAATCGGTTCGAAGACTCAGTCTACCGTTTCGCGCAGATTGTCCAGGATTCCCGCGTGCATAGTGCCCCTGTGCTGGTGACGTGGCCCTCGCGCGGCAGTCTGCTTGCTTACGGCTATGACCGCGAGAGCACAAACTATACTCGGAACGCTTTGGAAAACCTGTTCCAATATCTCGCGAAGGATCCCGAGGTGAAGGAAGTCTCGATTCTGGCCCACTCAATGGGAAACTGGCTCGCTCTTGAGTCCCTGCGTCAGATGGCGATCCGCAACGGCAAGCTGCCAGCAAAATTCAAGAATGTCATGCTGGCAGCTCCCGACGTGGATGTCGATGTGTTCCGCTCGCAGATTGTTGACATGGGAAAGCAGCACCCGCAGTTCACGCTGTTCGTTTCCCGTGACGACCGCGCGCTGGCGTTTTCACGGCGTGTGTGGGGAAACGTGGCCCGGCTTGGGTCCATCGACCCAGAGCAGCCGCCATATAAACGGGAACTTGAAGACAACAAGATCGCCGTGATTGACCTGACAAAGATTAAGGCCGGCGACAGTCTTAACCACGGCAAGTTTGCGGAATCCCCCGAGGTCGTTCAACTCATCGGCAAACGTATTTCCGAAGGCCAGACGCTCACGGATAACAGGGTAGGCTTCGGCGACCAGATACTTGTGGCGACAACGGGTACTGCTGCCGCAGCGGGTAATGCTGCCGGACTGATCCTGGCCGCTCCCGTTGCCGTTGTCGATCAAACTACCCGCGACAACTTCGGGAGCGAGGTCGGTGGGCTGACCGGGCCAAGCGGTGTGAGAAAACCTGTCGAAAAGGGCTGCGATACCGGGCCGACGACGAGGTGCAACTGAGACGGCTCTGCTGTACTGCCTCTACACGGTATTTAGCCCCGTATGTTAACAGACATACACTCCGGCCACACAGCGCCGAACTGTGCGCCTCGTAGTACGGCGTGCAGCGCCAGCAACACTGACGGGTGTCAGTGGCCGCCCGACCCTTGCTTCTGCTAGTGTGACAAAACTGATGCCAGGAATGGGCAGTTCCGTTCCCGCTTCCAGCAGGAATGACGAGACGATCCCTGTCAGCAGTGCAATCTTGAGTTTCCTTGAAAGGGTCATTTGGTGCCTCCCACAGCAAAATGGTCCGGAATTTCATCGATGTTTACAAGTTTTTTTGGATCGTCGACCTTCTTGGCGTCGGTCGGAGCCTTGAACGAGAAATTGTCCGCGACGACATCAGTCCCGGACTTCCAGTCACTGATTTGAACGCTGTATTGCGGGCCCTGATCGCCCTTGGGATCGGTGATGACGTACCTGCACGGATAGGGCTCCGCGCCTTGGGCGACCCATATCTGCCAGTCAACATCCTTCGCCCGGAATGCCAGATGATCGCACTCCGTGCCTCCGATCACCCCGCTTCCGAGATCCTTCACATCGACGACGTCTTGCATCAGCTCGCCGTAGACATCCGGCAGGAGGAGATCGGCACCTGACACAGGCCTATTATAAGTATACCGCAACTCGTCGATCAAATGGTCGATCGTCCCGGGCACTTCGAATTGGGCATAGAGATTGTCATCCTTGCCGAGCAGCGTCAGGGTCTTGCCGTCAAATGTCATCTCGACATTGGCAAACCCGCCGGAGCGCGTTGCACGGATCTTGTCTGGCCTTCCCATTTCCATTGTACCCGAGCTTGCGAGCATGAGTTTCTGGTGATCCTTGGTGACGACCTCGAGATTGGTGTCGTATTTGAAGGAGATGGCCTTTTGCTCCGCAAGATAGTCGGACATCGCCTTGAGGATGGTCTTAGCTTCGGCCTCATCTGCCAATGCGCGTGTGGTTGTTCCGGGCGCAATAGTCATAGCCAGCATCGCAGATAGAAGTGCAGTCGCGGTGAAATGCATGGAATTATGAGCGGTTGTGATCATAGAAGTATGCCTTCCTTGTGTTGTTATCGCAGATCCCTCGGATCCTGCGTTCCCTCTCAGGTAAAGCAAATGCTGCGCTCGACAGAGCGCCTCACTTCAAATTTCAATTACGCTGTACATGGCCGGATGCTTTCGCGATCCAAGCAGGCAGAACTGCCAGGCAGAGCCAAGTATCGCTCACCGTATCACGAAGCGGACATGCTCGCGCGTTGTTTCGCCAACAGTCAAGTTTTATAACGCTTCCTGCTTATGGCACTGGCCGATCAAATAAATTGGGTTTGGGTCGCAGGGCAGGATAGTGTTTTCGCAACAATTGAAACACATCGGTTCTGATTGCACCGATCCTGGATGCATTCGAATGAGCGCAATTTCTACGTTCCTTCATTGTGTGTAAGGCGAGATCCGGCGCGCGGATCAAAGGGACTTCAGAAAGGCCGCAGTTTCCGGTCTCTGGGGATTATCGAATATTTGCTCCGACGAGCCCATCTCGTGAATACGGCCATCCCGGAAGAATGCGACGCGATCCGACCCCTCCCGTGCGAAGCGAATTTTATGGGTGACGACAATCATTGTCATGCGCATGGTGTCGAGTACTTCGCCGACGAGCTGCGGATCGAGAGCCGAGGTTAGACGATCGCGAGCACCGTCAGATCCTTGCTGCCTGTCGAGATCGAAATGTGGCTCTAGCTTCGGAACTGCCTGTCAACCACATTACCAAAGCGTGCGAGTCCCTCTTGAGCAACCTGCCAAAGATGAAAGTTCGAAAATAGCACGTGCTGACAAGTCCATCGCCCCCTGAAGGACTGCAACGTACAGCCCTTCCGCTACAACAAGGCGACTGGGAATTCGGGCGATAGTTCATGTGCGGTGGGCGGTCGCCGACGAAGCGAGGGTACCCCCCCCCCGCGGGAGTCAGCGCACTTCGCGTTGCGCTGACTTGCTGAATGTAGGTCTTGAACAGATTGCCGTTTCCGCTCTGGCGGCCGCAGCGGCGCGGCTCGCATCCATGCGACGCACCGGCATTGGCGTAGCTGAACCTTCGACCGCGGCTCAAGCCTGAGCCATCAACGTCCGCCGTTGGCGTAAAGCGGACTTACATTCTTTATGTCGATACCGATGCCGACTGTTCGTATCAGAAAGCGGCACGGTCGATCGATCGTAGGTGCGCTTCTATCCCCGCATAACAGGTCGTAATATACTGAAGTCCAACTGACAGTCAGCAGTATCGCCTTCAAGGCTGCTATCTGTTCACTATCAAGGGAGACACCTATGGTTGGAAACCAGTCCCCAATCGGCCCAGACCTGACGCTGGGCGTTCCTGTGACCGCCCTCGACGGAGGGAAGCTCCTCGGTCATGTCGGCCAACAGGACGTCCTCCTTTTGCGCGTGGCGGACGAGATCTTTGCGATCGATGCTTATTGCAGCCACTATCACGGACCCCTCATCGATGGGCTGGTGGTGGAAAGCACGGTGCGCTGTCCCTGGCACCACGCATGCTTCGATCTGCGTAGTGGCGAAGCTATCCGCGCGCCGGCTCTAAGCTCATTGTCGTGCTGGCGTGTCGATAAGCGAGATGGACATCTCTTCGTTCAACATAAGCGTGATGACCAAAAACAGGCACAGCCATCGCAATCGGCCGCACCGGAACGCATAGTCATCATTGGTGGTGGTGCGGCGGGTTTTGCCGCGGCGGAAATGCTTCGCAGGCGGGATTTCCAGGGCAGCATTGTCATGCTTAGCGCAGACTCCGCAGCTCCGGTCGACCGACCGAACCTTTCGAAGGATTACCTGGCGGGCAGCGCGCCCGAAGAATGGCTGCCGCTGCGGTCGGACAAGTATTATACCAAGGCGAAAATCGACCTTCGCCTTCGGACGGAGGTCACCTCCATTGATAGTTCGTCACAAGATATCGTGACTGCTAGCGGCGAGAAGATTCCCTATGATCGGCTGCTCCTGGCAACCGGCGCAGAACCAGTGCGCTTGACCATACCCGGCGCGGATCAGACGAATGTTTATACGCTGCGTACGCTCGATGATAGCCGCGCCATCATCGCTGCAGCTAAGAGCGCTCGGCGTGCCGTCGTGATCGGGGCCAGCTTTATCGGGCTCGAGGTTGCGGCCTCTTTGCGCGCACGCGAGATCGAAGTTCACGTCGTCGCTCCGAACAAACGGCCGATGGAGCGAGTTCTCGGACCGCAGATGGGTGATTTCATCCGGGCGCTCCATGAAGAGCGTGGCGTTGTTTTTCATCTCCAAGACACGGTGGTGGCAATTGAAGGCTTGAACGTTCGACTCAAGAGTGGAGCCGTGCATGAGGCCGACTTCGTTGTTGCCGGTATCGGGGTACGACCGCGTCTCGCCTTGGCCGAACAGGCCGGCCTTGCTATCGACAACGGCGTTGTGGTCGATGCCTATCTCGAAACAAGTGTGCCGGGGATTTATGCGGCGGGCGACATCGCGTGCTGGCCAGATCCGCATTCTGGTCAAAACATTCGCGTCGAGCATTGGGTGGTCGCGGAGCGCCAGGGGCAGGTCGCTGCACTCAACATGCTTGGGCTGCAGCAAAAGTTCGACGCCGTGCCTTTCTTCTGGAGCCAGCACTATGACGTCCCGATCAACTACGTTGGTCACGCAGGAAAATGGGATGAGATTGTCGTTGACGGTGACATCAAAGCGAAGGACTGCGCGCTGCAATACAGAAACGGCGGACGGGTTCTCGCCACAGCCTCAATATATCGGGATATCGAAGGTCTGGAGGCCGAGGTGCGTATGGAGCGCGAAATCGCTTAAAGTCACGCAATCCTGCGACCGTCGACTTTTTGCCCGCTGCTGCCGCCCAACCAGTGGATCAGAAAGGACCGCATCGGGTGTAGAGCCGACACGTCGGCGGCCAACGATCTGCAGTCCAACCGGGCGTTCAATTCGCATCGGATCATGCCTTTCGAATGATCTGGCCGTCGCGCATTTCGAACACACCGTTGCCCCCGCCTTGAGCGTAAAAATCCGCTTCCAAATCACCCCCCCACTCATGTGTTCTCCGCAGGAGCTACAGTAGTGCAGCGGCTGCCATTCTTTGCCATATTTTTCAGCGCCAGAACTCGTCCAGATAGTCAATGACCTCGCCGTCAGATCCTGCGACCTGGCTAAGCATCATCTGGTCGATCCAAAAGAGGATGGCCTTACGTATCTCCTGATCCTGCCAACCGGCTTCCCTGGCCTTCTCATGCACCCGGATATAGGTGAGGTGGTTGAATGGAAGGGCAATCTGATCCTTGAACATCTCYTCWATCGCGTCCGCACATTCAGCGCCGCGCCGAAGATAGGGGCCGTCCTCCTTGGGCGGCTTTATTTCGTATCGGGTATGGTACGAAACATAAGACTCCTTGCGTTCTCTCATGGCATCACCTCATTATCAGGTGTTCTTAATCCAAGCCTGTCCCAAAAGGGGATCAGGCCACAGCCGGAAGGTCTCGGCAGGAATGCAACTACGCGAAAGAGACTTTGTTCCGCGTTGGTTCAGCCACCACACGGAGTCTATCGCGTGAACAGCGTTTTTTGGGTCCGTCTGCTCGCAAATCCCCTAAAAATAAAAGCCGACTAATCGCGATGGTGATAGCTAGCTCAACCAGGAATTCCAACTCGTAGAGATAAAGGGGCGGTTCCTTCCGCTCATCTTCCGGGCCCTCTTCTGTTCGCATAGGATTACTCCTTTCAGACGTCTTCCAGTGGTTCAGAGCGGACAGAATTGTCTGTTAATCTTATGCAGCCGGCGATAGTTTGC
Source organism: Phyllobacterium sp. P5_D12 (assembly GCF_054049495.1). NCBI lineage: Bacteria > Pseudomonadati > Pseudomonadota > Alphaproteobacteria > Hyphomicrobiales > Phyllobacteriaceae > Phyllobacterium > Phyllobacterium sp. P5_D12. The sequence goes on from NZ_JBFUMG010000160.1 coordinate 6,452, forward strand.
ACCGGGGCAAATTCAACTGGCGTTACGCGCTTCCGAAAATATCAAAAGCGCGATCGCTCGGCCGGCATTTTTCTGTTTTCGCTTTTTTCGATCTCGCCTCCACCTTGCGATGCATGCGAGCAGTCCGAGTATCAACCATCCTTGGTAGCGGCCCGGGAGGAAGTGAGATATCGGAGAAGGCCGGCTTCGGCAGTGGGAAACATGCGATCGTTACCAACGTGGTTGGCGAAGCCGGATCTTCGGACGTAGTCAAGCACATCCGGATTGAGGCCTGCCAGCCATATCGCGATTCCCTCTTCCGCAAAACGGCGTTCGCCATCGATCATCATTTGCAGCGCAGAATATTCGATATCGAAGACCCGGCTGAAGTCGAGCATCAGGACGCCTGGCTTGTCTTTGGCAACGAGTTCCCGGATACGGTCGCCGACCTGCTGGGCGTTAGCGAAGAAGAGCCTTCCTTCCGGACGCACGATCAGAAGACCCTCGAAGGTCTCGTCATCCGGGTGCTCCGGCGACATCGGACGCAGCAGGTCCTCGCCCCGTTTGCGGCCGATCACGTGGATGCGCGGACGTGCCACCTGACTGGACAGGCCAATCAGCGACAGCACGATCGCAACAACGATGCCCTGAAGCGTACCGAATGCGAGCACGCCGAGGAAGGCCGCGAGCGCCCATCGGAACTCCATTGTTCGCACCTTGCGGATCGATGCGAACTCGAGCGGCTGGATCAGACCAATTGAATAGACGATCACGATGGCTGCGAGCACAGCCTGCGGCAGAAGCCCCAACAGGGGGGCAAGAGCCAGCATGGTTGCCGCAGAGGCAGCAGCCGTGACGAGAGATGCCCTCTGTGTCCGTCCTCCGACGGCGCGCACCACCGCCGTCTGCGATGTCCCGCCGCCGGCGGGCATGGCTCCGAAGAAAGCGCCAGACAGGTTGGCCGCGCCAATGGCAAGAAGTTCCCGGTTCGCCCTGATCGGCGGATCCGAACGGATAGTAAAGGCCCTGCCGGCGGCAATCGTCTCCGTAAAGCTCATTAGCGCTATGCCGATGGCCCCGGGGAGCAGCATAATCACGAGGTCGGGGGTTGGGAGCGTTATGGAGGGCAAAGCCTGGGGAATGAGGCCGACCGTTGCCACACCGGCACCGCTCAGACCGCCGAACCAGGAGACGGCAATACCTGCGGCGACCACCGCCAGCGGTGCCGGCGAGTGTGGCCAAATGCGCTCTGTAATGAGGAGCACGACCAGCGCCGTCGCTCCGAGTGCCAACGTGACGAGGGAACTCTCGGGAAGATGCTGGCCAAGGCTAAGCACGTCGCGGAGAAAGCCCTCTTTCGTTATGTGGATCCCGAAAAGCTTCGGCACCTGATCAAGCACGATCACGAGACCGATGCCGGCCCTGAAGCCGGTCAGTACGGGCGTTGAAATCAGATTTGCAACGAACCCGAGACGAAGGACAGAAGCGAGAACAAGCAGGGCTCCGGTGAGGGCGGTCAGCGTCGCAGTCGCAGTGATCAGCTTTGCGGGGTCTCCGTCAGGCACCGCCATACCGAGTTCCGCGGCGGTGAGTATCGCCAGAGTGGTAGTTGAGCTGGTGCTCAGGACTCGTGACGTGCCCAGAAGGGCATAGGCGATCATCGGAACAAACGCAGTGTAAAGCCCTATGCTGACTGGCAGGCCAGCGACCGTCGCATAGGCCATGGCTTTGGGCAGGACAACCGCCGCCGCCGTGAGCCCAGCAACCAGGTCGGGACGCAGCCCGCGGTCAGGCTTGTGAGATCGATTGTCCGTGCCGTGGGGTGCCATTGCGCAACGCTCCTATTTGTCCGGACCCGCACACGGGTTCGGCAAAATTGCCCTCAATAGTACTTGCCGCGACACGCGTGTGAGAACGAAATTCGCAATCCGTCAATTGGAACCGTGCCGATTCGTTACTATCTGCGAACATTCAAACGAGATCTTCAAATCTCCCGTCACTTAGTTGCACCCTCTGTTGAGCAAAAATTTTTCCACGGATTTGAGGGCGCTGCCGGAATATTCCTGCGGGTCGAGATCGATTATTAAATCGGGAAACGCAATATTTGCGTTTGGGCTGTCGATGTACTTCTGAAGAAGTTGGCAATGCTTGTTCTCGTTGGCAATACGCACCGCAATAGCTTCAACGAACCCGATGCAAAAACCGTGTTTCAGCTCATCTTTCCTGTCTCTGCACATTGCCTGAAGTTTGGCGAAGGTCGGCTCGTCTGCGAGCGCAGGGCTACCGAAGCTCGCGACAAGGAGGAGGGTCCAAGCGATTTTCCGAATGAGCAGGCTCATGGCAGCTCCTTCCCCTGGTCTATGGTGCCAAATTCAAGCGCGATCTGAACCCCAGTTCAGGAAGAATCCGACGTCGCCGGGCATGCCGTTGGGGAAGCTGATGACCATTGCCTTGAGCTTGAAACCCTGCGGCTTGGCAAGTTTCTGATAGCGATCATAAAACTCCTTTGCCTTGCCTTGCAGCGTTTGTGGCCAGTCTTTGTCGCCGCTGTT
>NZ_JBFUMG010000161.1:0-8975 GCF_054049495.1 Phyllobacterium sp. P5_D12
GGACAGCGGTGGCTGGGGATATGGGCAATTTGAAAACGGCGTCGCGGATCAGAGCGAGCCGCTTTTGAAGTCATGTTTTACCTGTCACACGAAACTGGACAGCTCCAAGGACTTGGTGTTCAGCCACTATTCGCCGTGACGGTTGGCGGCGCTTGTCGCGTCCGTTAGCCTCGCAATTTCAAAGGCGTGAATACCCGGGCAGCGCTGCGATAGCTCTTGCACCGGTCGCCTGCCAGATCTCGGCCCATGTGTCGCCACCGAGGAAGACCAACCTTCCGCCGTAATCGTCCTCGCCGCAGTGATGACGAACGCGCTACAATCCACTCGCTTGGGTCAAGACGAACGGCCGACGATCGGCAAATGCGAAATCGACACCATAGCAGGGATACGATCGAAAAATGTTGGCTACGTTCGACTCGCGGCGCACCCGAAAAAGTTCACGCCGTTCTGGTACTTGCTGGAGAGACCGGGAAGCTGCGTCATCCCCGCCGCGAGCGAAATTGCTTTAGCTCGAACGTGAAACACGATCAAGCTGGATGTTCAATGCACTCCTGAGACAGTGTTGCGAATCGCCGCAGACCCATTCGGCTGGAAAATCTCAGTGAGCTGTACTTTGGAATACGTCAGCAAGCGGAAGCGCTTCTACTACTGACCTCCATGACGATCTGTCACGAGCCCGGACCGCCGAGCTTTAGAATTTCTGTTCCACCTGTAGATTCTTGGCGATACACCGTCGGCACTTGCAAGCATAAATTGGCGAGCTGCAGATAAAACCGTAAAATCGACAAGCGTCCCAATTTCGGCTCGGCAAACATCGGGCACGACAACAACATTCAGCAACAGAGGCGAACCCCGCTGCTGCGCTCCCTTTTCCTGTGTTAGATCTCAAGAGCAAGCACTTCCTGCTGCCTCAAACTAACGAGCAGCCGCGCTTTTTGCATTGCTCACTATACAACGCATCGCAGCCCTTAAAGCACGCCCAAGCCATAGGCGAGATGCCATATCCAACTCGTGCGGGTCTTTACGCTCTGGCAGTCCGGCACCAAGAGCGGCGCGTCGCGAGGACACATGTCAAGCAGCAGGGCATAGCGCTCGTTCTCGACATGTGCCAAGGCGGTACCAAACCAGACCAACAACGCGGTAAGAATGGCAATAATGAAATTCTTGGTCATCGTGGCTCTCCCCATACCCAACGGACCATGCTCACGACGCTTAGAACAGCAATCGTGAAAAGAACGGTGCTCACTGCCCAGAGAAGCCCGACAATAACAGTGCCAGCCCAATCGAACGGTTTTCCTGGCGTCTCGAATTTCAATGTGCCGTTGCGGACCATTTCGAGCTCAAATGGCGCCACGAAGAAATCGTCTTCCGTGAAGCAAAGCGTCTTCACGTTGATATTCCCGAATTCGTTTACGTGCTGCTTGAGTGCATCTTCGGGCAGTCGGGCCGCACATTCGTAAGTAAGTTCGCGCTGGATCGAGGTTTGCCTGTCATCGCCGAAACGATCCCAAACGCCCCAAGCGTGCCAGCCAGCGGCCAAAAGGCCAACTACCACGGCGAGGCGCAAACCTCTCCCAAACCAAGGCGATCTAAAGATTTCGCGCACCTGTCTTTCCCCCAACGAGCCCTGGTGCTCGAATTCCCCACCGTTCCGTCAGGAATACCAACTCAAGCAATCGGTGTAATACACAAGAAAATATAAAGCGCCTTGTACTTTCTCTACCACCGTCATGTATTCGCGGACGCGATATGAAGGACGTCCTCCCCCATTGGGGGAAGACCTGGCACTACCGGCACACAGTCCGGGGTGTACGTGCTATCGGGGCCGCGCGGGACCGCTCTCTATCAGACACTGAAATGCGCGATATGGCGCAAATGCGACCAAGGCACAATCCAACTTTCTGCTCGAGACAGTGTGGGACGAATTACAGACGCCACCAACGCGTATAACTCTGCAACTAATTGATTCGATGGCGTTTTGGTCTTGCAGGCGGTGCCTACGACAAGCAAGCAGCGTGATTGAGATCTTTTTTGAATGTTAGCATTAGTTAACAGGCACCCGGCTAACCCTTTTGAAGGAATATGGGAGCCAAAATGGTAAAAACGTTCGGTATTATTGTGTTGTCGCAGCGTCCCAGACTGTAGCGGTGTCGTCAATTTCGTCGAGTGGTCCAAGCTCTGCCAAACGATCCAGGAAGCGACCATAGATCTCGTCGCTCACTTCGTTGGAACGCCGCATCCACTCCAAAGCCGCGTTGGGGTTGAGCAAGAACACATAGTGAAATTCGCCTGACGATCCCGGCTTGGACATTATGAATGATAGCTCCTGCAAGCTCTTCATTCGCTTGCGCCAGGTATCCACCGCTCGTGCTCCTAGAAATCCTGCCTCCCCAGCGAAGACTGCAGGATTCTCGATTACCAACAAAGGATGGTTCGGCGACCTCGCCCAAAGACAAAACAGCGTATGGCCGGCAGGATTTCCTTTCGACTGCATATCGATCGCCTGCATCGCTATGGGCAACGTGCGCGGGATCGTTCTGCCGCGTTTGCTGGTGTCCCGGTCCCAGATGAATACCGGAGCTAAATTAGGAAAATGGATATCCATCAATCGTTGTGCGCGCTGGGAACTCATCATCGAATTATGTCATCTTTCATTTGTTACGACGCAGTTGCGCTTGACGAAAAGGCGGCAATCCGATCACTGGCTGCGCGCTTTAGGAGCGCGCGTCACCTTCCTAAGGCTAGGTGTAAGATACCATTTTTGATCAATACGCGTCGTGCCAAATCGCGGTTTTCCCGTGGGTATCTTGCTCGATATGGTGTCAAATCGCTTGTAGAGAAGGACAGGGAAAATCGCGTCTGGGTGGGAATGTCTTGCCACCCCGGTAATTTTCTACCGGAGTAGCTAGCTACCGGTTTGGCACGTCGTAACCCTTGATCGGATTGGATTATTTTTTCTTCGAGCTTCCTGGGCGCGGGAATGACTGACAAGCCAAATAATTTTCTAAACCACCTATCGTACGAGCCGCTGAACGGTATTTTACCCGGTGGGATCTTTGCAATTCTTGGAGGACTAAAGTACGGCTATTTAGTTTTCTGCCGACCCCAGCCTATGAAGTCATCTTGCGACCTGATACCCCAGTATAATGTTAGCGCGGTGGTAAAAGTGGCGACATCGAAATCCTTGAGAGGCTAACGCTATGGAGGACTCGCGCCCATCGTTGCTACGATCGCTACCAATCCTTCATCAATAAGGCGTCGCACTAAGCCCAAGCCGTTTTGACCCACACGCTGAGCATTGAAGCTTGGGTGCCGGTCCTTGTGCATGGCGCTGTGATTTCTCCCGAGCTCTTTCGCCAGCATCTCCAGATCCATCTTTCGCGAGTGTTTGCACCCYCGTCGGTGACAAAATACCCAAAGCGTATATCCGTGATCGATYATCGCGCCGATGGTGYCGTTYTCGCYGKTAYCAATYTGCACTYGRACGGGTTGCGGCTTCGCTTTGGGTACGAAGATGTCTTCGTATGGGAGCACTTCGCAATCAGATGTATTGCAATCCTTGGCTTGGACACGTGACGGAAGACTACGCCACGCTTCGTTCAAAAGAATACGAGAAGTCGCTGACCCTGCCGAAATTTACAGGTTGAGGGGAATTCACGCCTTTAGCGCGAGTTTGAGCTGCGTTGCCCGGACGGCATTCACACAAACCTGGCAAACAGAAGCTCGGAGGTTTCATAGGTCGCCGAGCCTCACCTAGCTGAAATTCTGAGAGGTTCGTGAGACAGTTGCAGTGGACGCCTCACCCCTCTTCTGCAACAAAACTTCGTCCCATAGCGTACACAGCCGGAACAATAAATTCGCGAGACGATTTTAGACTTGGTCGGAGACGTAGACATCTCCAGACAAAGGCTCGTCGCAATTAGCCCCACCCTGTACCTCCTAGCGGAGGGCCTCACCTTTTGTTAAGCGTAGTGACAGCGCGTAAATTCCCTTTTGTTGGGTAGTTTAGCAGTGGTCGAAACGCACGAGTCAAGAAATAGTCAAGTATTGCCCAACTCGCCACTCGAACGGGATTTTGCCCCAGCCGCATCCGACGGGATTGGGCGCACGCATCAGCGGCATGATGAACCCCAGAGCTCTCAGGCAACTGTTACCTCTGTTAGATTGATACGCACATGAAAGGTTGGATCGTAAATAGTTGGCGCCCTACGGCCTTGGCTCCAGGAGACGTCTCTCCGGTACAATACTACTACGTTTGGAGTTCGCCGAGCCACTGTGCGACTTTCAAGGCACGAGCCAGGAACAAGAGCCATTGGAACCGCGCCGAGCGCACTTTTGGCCGCCGTGTTATGCGAAGTGCCTGTACCCATTGTGCCCATTATCCAATCTGCGTCTCCGAGGCCCGCAGGCGCTGGCACAAATCTCAACGACGGGACGTCTGCAATGGCCACCGCTGTTATCGGTCGTTTATTGCATGTCATACCCGAATGGGAGAATCTGCGCGCGGTCAGTTCTCGTTCATCGCAGCATTATTGCGTCGGACTAGATTGATTGAACCGCGCCCGACTTATGCCGTACCGTAATCAGACCAAAGTCTGATTACGGTACGGCCAATGTTTGGTATGGAGGAATTTAGGAGGCAGACGATCACCTTGCGCTTTCTGCCACGTACCAAATAGAGCAGCCTCAATTGTTCTGCGCTGAACGAGGCGTTGCTACATCCGCCGATCGAGGTGATCACGCCCGAGAGAGCCTATTTGTTGGGTAAATGAGGGAGGCCATTTGGCAAGAACCGCCGCTGATTGGAGGGTTGGCGCGGTCCAGGAGCTTGCTGGCATAGCTGAACGCTGAAGGATCCCGATGTCGAATGTGCGTTATCGGCAGTTGGACGGTCTGAGAGCCGTTGCTGTCGCCATGGTATTGTATGCGCATTTTTTCGCTGCCGATGGCTCTTATTGGGGCCACGTTGGAGTGCGCTTGTTCTTCGTGCTGAGCGGGTTCCTAATTACGCGGCTTCTCCTTGAGGCGCRCTCCGCCGCGGAATTCGGACCCGTTGTGGCACTCAAGTCTTTTTACATTCGCCGGGCATTGCGCATTTTCCCCCCATATTTTGGCATGTTGGGCTTCGTTTGGCTTGCTGGCCTAGAAGAATCCAAACTCGTGCTGGCCTGGCACGCGTTTTACCTTTCGAACTTCTGGTATGCCCTTCGCGATGCGTGGACGCCGTGGATCTTATGTCATACCTGGAGTTTGAGCATCGAAGAGCAATTCTACGTCATCTGGCCGTTGATTATTCTGTTGGCGCCGCGCCGTTCGATTGAACGGATTTGCATTGGCGTCATCCTCCTTTCGTTAGCATATCGTTTCTACTGGCCTGTTACAGGAACGCCTTCTCTCGCGCGTGATCTGCTTCCTCCGGCATCAATGGACGCACTCGCATCCGGTGCATTGCTCGCTGCCTGGCGATCGAGGACTGCGCTCTCGCCCCGATGGATGTTGATGAGCTGGGTGCCGCTCGCCGCCGCCTTCTTCATTCTGTTGTGGCTCAGACCGGTGCCAGTGCCCGTCACGCAGGATTGGGCACGCTGGATCGGACTGGAGGTTCTTCCTCTCGTCCCGCTCGTGATGATTGTGAGCTACTGTTCGGCAGGATTGGGCGGTTATCTCGGTCGACTCGTTGAATGCCCGCCACTGACTGCCCTTGGTCGCATCAGCTACGGCGTTTATCTTTTCCACGCGATCGTTCTTGCTTTTGTCGTCAAGGCTCAACCCTGGATACCCATTAATGTCTCGGAGCAAGGATTTGGCCGGTTCCTCATTGCAGGTGCGGGTACACTAGTGCTCGCCTCGATCTCGTGGCTGGTCCTGGAAAAGCGGATCAACGCGCTAAAAGATTTCTTCCCCTACGTCGTTCCAAAAGGGCGCAGCACCACTCAACGGCTTCACGGGACAAATTATCACGGGGACCCCGCTTATCCGCGCAATGCAATCGATGACAGCGACGCTCTCCCAAACCCTCAATCGTCAACGAACTGATCCCAGGTGAAACATGCCGACTCCACTGGTCTCCGTCCTGCTCCCTGTCTACAACGGCGAACCCTATCTCGCCGCGGCGCTCGCCAGCATTCTGCGTCAGGACCATGAGCATCTGGAGGTCATCGCGATCGATGATGGCTCGACTGATGGCTCCTTGCAGATTCTGCAGCGATACCAGAAGGCCGACAGTCGTATATCCATCGTCTCACGAGAGAACCGTGGCCTCATCGCGACCTTGAACGAAGGCCTGGTTCTGGCCAAGGGCGAGCTTGTCGCCAGGATGGATGCAGATGACGTCTGCTACACGACTCGCCTCTCGCGCCAAGTCTCTGTATTTAAGGAGCAACCGCACCTCGCAATCTGCGGGACGGGTATCGACACACTTATCGGCGACCGTATTGTGCGGGGCACGCTTGATCCGCTCTACCTGTGGGCAGATTTAGGGATATTGTCGAAGTTCTTTACGATCTTCATGCACTCGACCGTGGTCTACAACAGAAAAGTCATCCCGGATGAGATGTTTTTCTATGACCCACGTTACGTCCACGCAGAAGATTTCGATCTTTTCAGACGGATTACGGATCGCTTTTCAGTGGCAATGATCGGTGAGAGTTTGGTCGCCTACCGTATCCACGGCGAAAGCGTCACAAACAAGCACAAGCGACAAATGCGCAAGACGCATCTGAAGATCGTTGCTGAGAATCTCGAGCGGGAAGGTCTGGTCGACAATCCTGACGTCTTCGACGACATCGCCAACGCCGTGACGATGAACAGTGTTCAGCGGGTTGCGGTATGTATTCTGGGGCTCGAAGAGAAGATCCCGACACAGCCCGAGGCGATACGGCCGAGCTATGAAGAAGGCGCCTTGAACCTTTTTTACTTTCTCTATCAGCTCATCAGTGATGAACAGCGACCGGAATTAACGCATGAGTTCTTAACCCGCACGCGAAAGTGGGGGCTCATTCGGCGCCGCGAACGATACAGTCTCCGCCCCGGTGCTTACATGCCGTGGTTTAGTGGCATTTCAATTGCGGCCAACAGGCAGGTCGACGCGTTATCCCGGTACTTGCAGTCCGTGCCCGCTGCGACCGTCCTTCCCCGTTATGACCTGATCGGCTGAGCTAGAATGGATATAGAACTCCACCAGACCACCCGACACAGTTTCAAGATGGCGCGCGCCCTGTCGACGATAGCTCCGTCGGAGTCAGAGAAACCGGTGCATGCAAGTTTCATTGTGTGTACGCGAAACCGCGCTTCGGCTCTTGCAGCCTGCATTAGATCGATTGAGGCAGCATGCCGGTCCCATGCTGCCTTTACGACCGAACTCGTCGTTGTCGACAACGGATCGACGGACAGCACGCCAGAATACGTGACGCGCGTGGCCTCTGCCTCGGATATTGCGATCACGCTGCTTGTGGAAGCGCGTCCGGGCTTGGCCGCCGCACGCAATCTCGGGCTGCAGCACGCGCGGGGCAGCATTGTCATTTTCATCGACGACGATTGCGAAGTTCATCGTGGCTATCTCCGTGACCTGGAGCGTCATTATGCGACCGGTGAGCAGTTGGTCATCCGCGGGGGCCGAGTTGAGCTCGGCAACCCCAATGATTTACCATTCACGATCAAACGATCGCCGACACGCGCACGGCTTACCCGCGACGTCCATCCCGGTGGCTTCGTGGTGGGCTGCAACATGACGATGCATCGCGAGGTCGCGGCTCATGTCGGCCAATTCGACGAACTGCTCGGCGCGGGCGCCCCGCTGCGAGCCGCGGAGGACACCGACTACCTGATACGTGCATTTCAGCGCAGCATACCAGTCGAGTATGTGCCCGACATGACCGTCTTCCACCACCACGGACGAAGTGCGCGCCAAGATGTAGAGAAGCTTCACCGAAATTACAGCCTGGGCAATGGGGGCCTTTACGTGAAGCATATCCGATGCGCTCCATGGCTGCTTCGCCATTTCTTTTGGTCCGTAAGATCGGCTTGCAGGGAGCTTTTCGGCGGCCCTCGATTTGATCCTGAGCTGCACCTTTCGCACTGGCCAATTGTATTCATGAATTTGCTGGGCGCTGTCGCATTCGTGGGTCTTCTTTTAACAAAACGGCGGCGTCGCCGAGAGGTGCATCAAGACAAACAGGCAGCTCTTCAGCTAAGGTGACATAATGTTGCAATTCGTATTGCCAGGCACGCAGATGCTCCGAGACGCGCTGGGGCGCCAATTGCCCCTGCTTTCCGCTGTGGTCATCCTCGGCCTAAGCAGCGCTGCGCTTGAAGGCGCCGGTATCGGCCTCGTCATCCCCATGCTGAGCATCATTGCCGGCCATGAGAATGACGCGGCAATGGGCGGCCTCTCTGCTGTCTTCCAACAAGTCGGATCGGGGTTGGATGATGGAGAACGACTCGTTGTAATCGCGGTCATTGTCCTCGCCTTGATCACGCTGAAGAACGTTTTGGCATTTTCAAACACCGTGCTCACGACATACATCTACGGCAAAGCCAGCCACTCCATTCGAAGCGCGCTCTCACAGCAGCTCCTGAGCATAGGATACCCGTTCTTCCTGCAACAGAGCCCGGGGCGATTGTTGAATATCATCTCCAATGAGTCGTGGCGGGCTTCGGATGCCATCCAGACCGTCCTCGCGTCGATTGTGAGCGCGTCGGCCGCGATCATTCTACTGGGATTTCTTCTGCTTCTGTCCTGGCCGATGACACTGTTCGTGGCGCTGGGCCTAGCGCTGGTCCAACTGGCGCACGCCATTCTTTCGGCCAGTTTGAAAGACCCGAGCCGTAGTGTCACCTCGCTCAATGGTGAACTTGCATCCAGAATGCTCCATCTCGTGCATGCCGGGCGGCTGATCCGTATTTTTGGGCAGGAGCGGCGTGAAAAGGCGGTCTTCGACAAAGCATCAGACGCTGTTCGCCGGGCTGGCTTCATC
>NZ_JBFUMG010000162.1:0-8953 GCF_054049495.1 Phyllobacterium sp. P5_D12
TGACCGTGCCGCCGGGCATAGCTGCGCGCGAAGTCGACAAATTTCTCTCCCGTCACGAAGGCTGGATCGAGACCCGCATTGCGAAAATGCCTGATCAACCGAACGTGCGCCCGGGTGTGAAGATCCCCGTACGCGGCGTGCCACATCTCATTGTGCACGAACCGGCAAAGCGTGGAACGGTACGGCAGGAAAACGGAGCCGAAGGGCCCAGGCTGATCGTCTGTGGCGATCGTCCGCATCTCGCCAGGCGCGTTGGCGACTTCTTGAAACGTGAGGCGCGACGCGACCTGGAAATGCTCGTCGCCCGTCACACAACCACCGTTGGGCGGCGCGCAAAGGCTGTTCGCCTGAAAGATACCAAAAGCCGCTGGGGCTCATGCACATCTGACGGTACGTTATCTTTTTCCTGGCGCATCATGATGGCGCCGCCACCGGTTATCGACTATCTCGTCGCACATGAAGTGGCCCATTTGAAAGAGATGAACCACGGTCCGAAATTCTGGACATTGTGCGGCGAGCTTTGCCCCGACACGGAGCGCTGCAAAGCCTGGCTGAAACGCAATGGCAGCGCCTTGCAGGCTATCGATTTCAACTGATGGAACGCGCTTCTTCACCTGCCGTTTTGCAGGCGGCAAGAACGCTGTGGAATTTTCATCTTATCTATGACGAACTGTCTGAGGTCGATGTGATTATTGGTCTCGGCAGCTACGACTTGCGCGTCGCCGATCGTTGCGCCGAGCTGTTTCATCAGCGCCTGGCCAAAAAAATTCTCTTTACCGGCAAATCCGGCAATTGGACCAACAATCTATTCGATGGCAGTGAAGCTGAAGCGTTTGCCAGGCGTGCCCGGGAACGGGGTGTTCCTGCGGACGCGATCCTGATCGAACCGAAAGCCACCAATATCGGGGAGAACATCCGGTTTTCACGTGCAATGGCGAAGGGCCAGGTGGCTCGCATCATCATTGTCACCAAGCCCCAGACCCAGCGCCGCGCCTATGCGACGGTCCGGGCACAATGGCCCGAAGTATCGGCACTCGTCACTGCACCAATGACGCCCTTCGGAGAACAACCGATCGGAGCCTACCCGTTTGAAATGTTAGTCCACGAAATGGTCGGCGACGTGCAGCGAATACGCGACTATCCGTCCAAAGGCTTCCAGATAGCGCAATCCATCCCTGCATCTGTCGCGGATGCGTTCGATTTCCTTGTTAAAGAAGGCTATCACCACCATCTCTAACCATTGATCAATGCGCAAAATCCTCGACTTTGACGCATTTTCATGCGAGTGGCGGCTTATGAGCCTTGATATCAAGATATGCGGGTTGAAAACCGACGAAGCAGTGGCTGCGGCGCTGGACGACGGCGCATCGCATATCGGCTTCATTTTCTTTCCGAAAAGCCCCCGCTATGTCGACCCCGGCGAGGCTGGCCGTCTGCGTCAGGCTGCCAAGGGGCGCGCGATAGCAGTCGCTGTGACTGTCGATCCGGATGACGTCACGCTCGACGCGATTGTTGCTGCGATGCAGCCGGACATGCTCCAATTGCACGGCAATGAGAGCGTTAACCGGGTTGCGGAAATCAAGGCCCGTTATGGCTTGCCGGTCATGAAGGCACTTGCCTWGCGCGAACGCGGGGATCTTGAACAGATCAAGCCGTATCTCGACGTGGCCGACCGCTTCCTTTTTGACGCCAAACCACCAAAGGGATCGGAGCTTCCTGGCGGAAACGGTGTTTCTTTTGACTGGCAGGTGCTGAGTGAGCTTGACGCCTCTACCGATTACATGCTTTCCGGTGGTCTCAACGCGAGTAATATCGCCGAGGCGCTACGGGCAACGAATGCACCAGGCATCGACATTTCTTCCGGCGTCGAGTCTGCACCGGGCGTGAAGGATGTTGGCCTGATCAAGGATTTTTTCCGGGCTGTGCGCGCTGCCAAAAGCGCCGATGCGGCCTGAATATAAGAGGCGGTCGTTTCAACAAAGCGACAGGGCCTCAAGAACGGAGTGATGCAGTGAACACGGTGGTTGAACCCAATTCATTCAAGACAGGCCCTGACGAGGAGGGCATGTTCGGCATTTTCGGCGGGCGTTTTGTTGCCGAGACCCTGATGCCGCTGATCCTTGAACTGCAGCAGGCCTATGAAGACGCGAAGAACGATCCGTCGTTCAAAGCAGAGCTTCAGGCCCTGTCGACGCATTACGCCGGACGGCCATCCAAGCTGTATTACGCCGAAGGCCTGACAAAACATGTGCGCCAGCTGGCCAAGGATCAGGGCCTCGACGGCGGCGCCAAGATCTATTTCAAGCGCGAAGATCTGAATCATACGGGCAGCCACAAGATCAACAACTGCCTTGGCCAGATCCTGCTTGCAAAGCGTATGGGCAAGACCCGTATCATCGCGGAGACGGGGGCCGGCCAGCACGGCGTCGCGTCAGCCACAGTGTCCGCCCGTTTCAGCCTGCCTTGCGTGGTCTATATGGGCGCGACCGACGTCGAGCGGCAGAAGCCCAATGTGTTTCGCATGAAATTGCTCGGTGCCGAGGTTAAGCCCGTATCATCCGGCCATGGCACGTTGAAGGACGCGATGAACGAGGCCCTGCGTGATTGGGTCTCGAATGTCGAGGACACTTATTACTTGATCGGTACCGCCGCTGGTCCGCATCCCTATCCGGAGATGGTGAGGGATTTCCAGTCGGTGATTGGGACTGAAGCCCGCGAGCAGATCATCGAGCGCGAGGGACGCCTGCCAGACACCATCATTGCTGCCGTTGGCGGCGGATCCAACGCAATCGGTCTGTTCCATCCCTTCCTTGACGACAAGAGCGTCGAGATCATCGGCATCGAAGCTGGCGGCCGTGGACTAGATGGCGAAGAGCATTGTGCCTCGATGAGTGCGGGGCGTCCCGGCGTCTTGCATGGCAACCGCACCTATCTCTTGCAGAACAAGGACGGCCAGATTCTCGATGGTCACTCTGTTTCGGCCGGTCTCGATTACCCGGGCGTCGGTCCGGAGCATTCATGGTTGCGCGATACGGGCCGCGTTTCCTACGTGCCCATCCTTGACGATGAAGCGCTCGAAGCGTTCACCCTGACAACTCGCACCGAAGGCATAATTCCTGCACTGGAATCCGCCCATGCTATCGCCCATGCGGTGAAAATCGCGCCTAAGATGGCACAGGACAAGATTATGATCGTCAATCTTTCCGGGCGTGGCGACAAGGATGTGCACACGGTCGGGCAGCTTCTAGGGATGGACATCTGATCATGACGACGCGTATCGACAGAAAATTCGCAGCGCTCAAAGCTGAAGGGCGTCCGGCACTCGTGACCTATTTCATGGGCGGCGATCCCGACTTCGACACATCGTTGAAGATCATGAAGGGGCTGCCCGGCGCCGGTTCCGACATCATCGAGCTCGGTGTGCCATTCTCCGACCCCATGGCGGATGGACCTGCCATTCAGGCCGCCGGGTTGCGGGCCCTTAAAAAGGGCATGTCGCTGACGAAGACGCTCGATCTCGCCGCGCGCTTTCGGCAAACCGACGATACCACCCCGATCGTGCTGATGGGATACTACAACCCGATCTACATCTACGGCGTCGACCGTTTCCTTGTGGATGCCGTCGCCTCTGGCATCGACGGCCTAATCATTGTCGACCTGCCGCCGGAAATGGACGAAGAACTCTGCATTCCTGCGATCAAGGCCGGGATCAATTTCATTCGCCTGGCGACGCCAACAACTGATGACAAGCGTCTGCCGAAGGTCCTGCAGAACACATCGGGCTTTGTCTATTACGTGTCGATGAACGGCATTACCGGATCGGCATTGCCTGATACGAGCCGGGTTGCGGCCGCTGTCGAGCGGATCAAGAAGCATACGGACTTGCCGGTCGTCGTCGGCTTCGGCGTCAAGACCGCCGAGCAGGCCAAGGTAATCGGCTCCGCCGCAGACGGCGTTGTCGTCGGCACGGCGATCGTCAATGCTGTTGCCAACACGATCAATCCCGACGGTTCCTTGGTGGCCGATCCCGCCGAAGCCGTTGCCACGATGGTCAAAGGCCTTTCCAGCGGTGTGCGGGCGTCAAGTCTTGCGGCGGCCGAGTAAAGCTCCTAAATCAACCGTTTGCTAGAAGAACAGGACCGATCATGAACTGGATCACGAATTACGTCCGGCCCAAGATCAATTCGATGCTTGGTCGCCGCGAAATGCCAGAGAATCTCTGGATCAAGGATCCAGAATCCGGCGAAATGGTTTTCCATACGGATCTGGAAAAGAACCAGTGGGTCGTACCAACTTCCGGGCATCATATGCGTATCCTCGCAAAGGACCGGTTGAAGTTCTTCTTCGATGACAGCGTCTTTGAAGTGCTGGAACAGCCGAAAGTTGCGACGGATCCGTTGAAATTCCGCGATGAAAAGCGTTACGTCGACCGGCTGAAGGAACATCGCACCAAAACCGGCCAGGATGATGCGATTATCAACGCGCTTGGCATGATCGAGGGACTGCCGATCGTCGTGACCATCCATGACTTCAGTTTCATGGGCGGTTCGCTCGGCATGGCGGCGGGCGAAGCAATCATCAAAGGTTTCGAAACCGCGATCGCCCAAAAGAAACCGCTGGTGCTTTTCGCTGCGTCCGGCGGTGCTCGCATGCAGGAGGGAATTCTTTCCCTGATGCAATTGCCGCGCACAACTGTTGCCGTCGAAATGCTGAAGGAAGCTGGTCTACCTTACATCGTTGTCCTCACGAACCCGACGACAGGCGGCGTCTCCGCCTCTTACGCAATGCTTGGTGATATCCACATCGCCGAACCCGGTGCATTGATCGGATTTGCCGGACAGCGCGTCATTGAACAGACCATCCGTGAAAAATTGCCCGAAGGATTCCAACGCGCCGAATATCTGAAGACGCATGGAATGGTGGATATGGTCGTGCCGCGGCCAGAATTGAAAGCAACGATTGCCCGGCTGTTGAAGATGCTGATGGGTGAAGCGGCCACGGAAATTGCTGAGGAACATCCCAACGAACAGGCCGTGGTGCCGGTACCGGTCGAAACCGAAGCTTGATGCCGACCTGCTTTTTGAATTGGCTGTGCAATGCCATCGCGTGCTGAACAAGAGATCGACCGGCTCCTCGGGCTCCACCCCAAGGGCTTCGATCTGTCTCTCGGCCGTATAACGCGCCTATTGGACACGCTGGGCAATCCCCAGCTGCGGATACCGCCGGTAATCCACGTCGCAGGCACCAATGGCAAGGGTTCTGCCGTCGCCTTCTCGCGGGCGCTGCTTGAAGCCGCGGGCTACACGGTGCACGTCCACACCTCGCCGCATCTCGTACGCTGGCATGAGCGCTATCGGATTGGCACGCCAGGCGGCGGCAAGATCGTCGAGGACGATGTGCTGGCGGATGCGGTCAAGCGGGTTGCCGACGCCAATGCCGGACAGGCAATCACCGTCTTCGAAATTCTTACCGCCGTCACTTTCGTTTTGTTTTCGGAACACCCGGCGGATGCTGTCATCCTCGAAGTTGGTCTCGGCGGTCGGTTCGATGCGACCAATGTCATTCCCGAGCCGGCTGTCAGTGTCATCATGCCCATTTCGCTCGATCACCAGCCCTATCTCGGCGACCGTGTAGAACTGATTGCGGCGGAAAAGGCTGGCATCATCAAGCCGCGTTGCCCTGTTGTCATCGGCGCCCAAGAAGAAGAAGCTGTTCGCATGGTGCTGATCGAGACCGCCGAACGCCGCGATTGCCCCTTCACTGTGTATGGCCAGGATTTCCTCAGCTTCGAAGAACGTGGGCGCATGGTCTATCAAGACAATAAAGGATTGATGGACCTTCCTTTGCCGGCGCTGCTCGGCCGCCACCAGCTGGCGAACGCTGCTGCAGCAATCCAGGCGGTCAGAACTGCCGGCTTCAAGGTGCCGGAGCAGGCCGTCGAAAGAGCGATGGCAAATGTCGAGTGGCCCGCCCGAATGCAGCGGCTCATCAAGGGCAAGCTGGTGGATATGGCGGTCCCGGGTTCGGAAATCTGGCTCGATGGCGGACATAACCCCGGAGCGGGGCTGGTGATTGCCGAGGCTATTGCCACATTGGAAGATCGCAACCAACGGCCGCTGTTTCTGATCACCGGCATGATCAATACCAAGGATCCTGATGGCTATTTCCGGGCTTTTACCGGCATGGCGCGGCACGTTTATACGGTGCCGATACGTTCCAGCGGCGCCGGGATTCCACATGACGAGCTCGCACTGGCTGCCAATGAAGCCGGGCTTTCGGCTGAACCTGTGCATTCAGTCGAAAATGCCCTGAAGATTCTGGCGCATAGCTGGGACCCATCCGAGCCGGCACCACGCATTCTTATAGGCGGGTCGCTGTATCTGGCTGGCGACGTTCTTTCGGACAACGGCACGCCGCCATTATAGGCAACAAAAAGCCCGGCACTAAACCGGGCTCTTTTGTTCGAATGACTTGAACAATCAAGCAGCCGAATTCCTGATCCAGTCGGACAATTTGCTCTTCGGAGCAGCGCCGACCAGATTGGCAGCAAGTTCACCATCCTTGAACATCAGCAAAGTCGGGATCGAGCGTACACCGAACTGGGCAGCCAGTTCTGGATTTTCATCGATATTGACCTTGGCAATCGTAATTTTGCCTTCCATCTCGGATGCAATCTCTTCAAGAGCGGGAGCGATCATCTTGCACGGGCCGCACCATTCCGCCCAGAAATCAACGACGACAGGCTGGCCCGCCTGAATGACGTCGGACTGGAAATTGCTGGTGTCGATCTTGACGGTAGCCATGGGCTTTTCCTTGTGTGTTTGTGAATGTGTTGCACATCATGTGGTGAGTCGGCTTGCAATCGTCAAGCTCGGTGTTGTCACGATTCAGTGCAAACAGTCTGGAGCAGCCTGCAATCCTGCTTCGTTGCCTGCCCGCAGCAATCAATAATCAGCCTTACCACGTTTTGCATTTTCCAATCCATATCCTTTGCTCACACCATCCGACCGAGTGCGTCGCTCATCGCATCGGCGGAGATATCGATCAGGTGGGGACCTTCGGTGAAGAGCAGCGCAGCCTCCACAGTCTTGCCCGGATAAAGCGGCTCCAGCAATTGGCGGTAAAGGGCTAGCTGCGCAACATAGGCTTCCGGAACCTTGTTGAGACTGGCGGGGGGTGGGCGGTTTGTCTTGTAGTCCACGATCAGCACCCGCTTTTCATCGGCGGCCAACCTGTCGATCACACCCGAAACAGCGTGATCCTTGCCGCGCAGATGCAGCGTTCCCATGATCGCCACTTCTGCAAGCGAGCCCGATGCGAAAACCGGCGCATAGCGTGGATCATCTATAACGCCGAGGACCGATTGCAGGGCGTCTTCGATTTCTTGCCGGGGCCAGTCAAAGGCAGCGCGCGAAAGGTAGCGCTCCGCAGCCGGGACCCGTTGTTCGGCGGACAAGTTCGGCAGGGTCTGCAACAAGGCGTGGATGACCGTTCCGCGGCGGATCGCGAACGATGGATCACCTCCGTTTACTGTCAATACGGGCGAGCCGGTCACCACGGGCGCTTCGTCGTCCGGTTCAATCAAGACCGAGACGCCGGATGGCGCAAGCGGTCTTGGCAGGCCGGCTTCTCGCGGCATGGGAGAGCGATACGCCGCAGGAAATGGTTCGGCACGCGCTTCGGAAGGTGTGGCAAGCTCATCGATCGGCGAGTGAGTGTGCTCCGTCACGCGATAACGCCTGGCGACCACAGTTTCTACGGGATGCTGGAATGGTTCGCTTAATTCACCCAGGGCGGCCTCGACCAAACCATGCCATGTTTCGGATGCCTGCCGTGGTCCGCGATAGCCGCACACGATCAAGCGATCCTCGGCGCGCGTCATCCCCACGTAGAGAAGCCGGCGATATTCTTCTTCGGCGCGAATCTTCAGATTATCGACGATCGTTCCCGTAAAGGCGGTTGCATAGGTCTTGCCGGGAACGAAAAGAAAACCTGGACCTTGCCAGCCATCTTCTTCCTGCAGCTTGAAAGAAAGCAAATTTGGCGTTCGCCCACCTGCCGATGCCGCACTGCCGGAATCTACCAGGAAAACGACGGCGGCCTCCAGCCCCTTGGCTGCATGTACCGTCATAATGCGAACTTCATTACGGCTCTGATCGAGTTCGCGTTTGATCTCGGGAGTTGCGGCGTCAAGCGTTTCAAGGAATGCCTGAAGTCCGGGGAGGCCGGTCTTTTCCGTGGCAACCGCATAGTTTTGAAACTCATCTATGACATCGCCGGCTTCATGGCCGAGTCTTGCCAACAGATCGCGTCTGGCACCTCCCGGCCCCAAAATCTCCGCATAGAACTCGAACACCGGTACGGTGTCGGCCCGATTGTGCCAACTCTGCAATCGTTGCGCCGTTGAACTCACGATTAGATCATCGTCGGCGCGCGCATTCAGCCGTTGATAGAGTGTTTCATGTTCTGCCCGGCCATATGCGAGGTCAAACAGTTGTTCATCATTCCACTTGAACAACGGGCTCTTCAACAGTGCTGCAAGCGACAGGTCGTCGGATGGCAGCAGCATGAACCGGCCAAGCGCCACCAGATCCTTGATGGCAATGTGGTCCGTGAGCTTCAACCTGTCAGCGCCGGCGACCGGGACGTGGCGCCTCTTCAGCTCGCGCGACAAAGCTGGCATGAACTGATCGCGCTTGCGCACCAATACCATGATGTCTCGCGCTTCGAGACGCCGGCCCTGCCCCTCAATTATTTCACCATTCTTTAGCCAGCTATCTATCGTCTTGGCGATGTGCTCAGCGAGCCGGACAGGTGGAGCAGGAAGGCTGTCCACCGGTTTGCGCCAATCATCTTCCTGGGGCGCGTTTTCAGGCGTGATCATATCCCATATCTGGACCTCGCCGGGATCATGATCGCGAATAGCCGTATGGACAGTCGGGCCGTGTTCCCG
>NZ_JBFUMG010000163.1:0-8935 GCF_054049495.1 Phyllobacterium sp. P5_D12
CGGGTCAAGCCCGAGGATGACGGAGAGGTCGGGATGGGATGAAGGAGAGATAGCGGTAGAAGGCATGTTTCAGTCAAAACTTGAAACCCTCTAGGGATGGGCTTTTTCAAGCCGATGTGACTGCCGCTCTCCGGCGCGTTGGCAGCGTCATGGCCGCGACGCCCGCAATGACGCAGACAAGGCCAATCCAAGCGGTCGGATTGAGGCTTTCGCCAAGGAAGAGTACGCCGATACCGACGCCGATCGGCACGCGCAGATAGGCTTGCGATGTGGTGCTGACTGAACCCAACGTGTGGATCAAGCGGAAATAGATCACGAAGGCGAGGGCGGTCGAAAAAATCGACAGGCCAAGTAGTGCCAGGATCGAGTCTGTCGATGGCACGATGGTCCACGGCTGGTCAATGGCGAGGCTGACCGGGATGAGCAGCACCGCGCCGCAGAGCAGCGAGCCGGCGGCCGGCATCATTGGATCGAGCCCCTTGAAACCTCTCCCGAAAATTGCCGCCGCGGCATAGGAGATCGTCGCGGCCACAATCGCCAGTTGCGCGAGCGCTTCCTTGCCCACGCCGTGAAACGCTTCAAGACCGATGATGAGGCTGATGCCGATGACACCGGCAACCACGCCGAAAAGCTTGCGGCCTGTCACGGCTTCATGACGTGTGATCAAGACGGTCAGAAGGAAGGCGAAGATCGGCGTCGTCGAATTGAGGATCGTCGCAAGTCCGGCATTCACCGTCAGTTCCGCCCAGGCGATGAGCGTGAACGGAACGACGCTGTTGATGCAGGCCTGAATCAGAAAGCGCTTCCAGATGGCAGGGTCGCGTGGCAGCGATAGTCCGCGCAGCTTGATGATCGCCAGAAGCAACCCGCCGGCGATGAGCGTCCGCGCCGCGATGAAGGTGACAGGCGGAATGGTTTCGACGCCGATCTTGATGAACGTATAGGACGCTCCCCACAACGTCGCGAGAACGGCGAGGAGGGCGATTTCTTTTGCAAGCGACGGGGCAGGGAGCGTCGATGTGGTCATGATGGTTACTCAATTTTTGCTGCATTGATCTTGCGCAGATCAATGCGAGAAATCGATGGCTCGATGCTTCGATCACGACCGAACTATAAGTTTCGAGCAAACCTGTTTGGGTCCGGGATAGAAATCACACAAGAGTTTGCGATTCCTGCACACGAATGATCGATTCCTATGCAAGAATCATCGAATCCGGCGCAAGAATTTCAATCGGCGGTAGAAATTTGGTTGTTTTCGGTTGCGGTTTTGGCGTCCGGCCATTCCACGGCGCGTATCTTCTTGTTCTCGAATTTGAGGCAGAGCTCGCCATTGATGAGCTGCAGCGCCTTCTCGCCAAACACCTCGCGCCGCCATCCCTGCAGCGCCGGAATGTCATCCGCATCGCCTTCCGCCGCGATCCTGTCGATCTCGTCTGTCGTTGCGACGACCTTCGCGGCAACGCCGTGCTCCTCGGTAACGAGCCGCAACAGCACCTTCAAAAGCTCGGCCGCAGCACCTGCTCCTTCAGGCGATTGCACGGATTTTGGCAGGCGCGGCATGTCTTCCTTCGGCAGATCAAGCGCGAGATTGACGGCGTTTAGCAGGCCCGTTGCCATGCTGGAACGCTCCCAACCCTTTGGAATCGTTCGCAAACGCGACATCGCTTCCGCATCGCGCGGCTGCTGCTGGGCGATTTCGTAGATGGCGTCATCCTTGATGACACGGCCGCGCGGCACATTGCGTTCGCGCGCTTCCCGTTCGCGCCAGGCGGCGACGCTACGCAGGACAGCGAGCTCCACCGGCTTGCGCAGGCGCATCTTCAGCCGCTTCCAGGCATCGTCCGGATGCATGTCATAGGTCTCGCGTGCGGTGAGGATCTTCATCTCATCGAGAACCCACTCGGTGCGGCCTTCCGCTTCGAGACTGCTCTTCAGATGCAGGTAAATGTCGCGTAAGTGGGTAACGTCGGCGAGCGCATAGTCCAGCTGCTTTTCCGACAGCGGCCGCCGCCGCCAGTCAGTGAATCGCGACGATTTATCGATCTGCGCTCCAACGATCCGTTGCACCAACTGGTCGTAAGCGATTGCATCGCCGAAGCCGCAGACCATCGCCGCGACCTGTGTGTCGAATACCGGATGCGGGATCAGATTGCCAAGGTGAAAGATAATTTCGATGTCCTGGCGCGCGGCATGGAACACCTTGACGATTTTTTCGTCGGCCATCAGCTTGAAAAACGCAGCAAGATCAAGGCCCGGCGCCAAAGCATCGACGATCGCCGTGTGATCAGGCGAGGCGAGCTGTATGACGCAAAGTTCCGGCCAGAACGTGGTCTCCCGGATAAATTCCGTATCGACTGTCACGAAATCGGATTGGGTGAGGGCGGCAACAGCCTGTTCAAGCTGATCAGTGGTTGTAATCATGGTCATGAAATTTCTATAGCGAATGGATATGCGTTTGTCTCCGTCCCAATCCTGATCTTGACAAATCACCCTCAAAATGCGCTTGTCCGCGCAAATTCCTGGACCGCTTGCGGGGCTTTTCACGCATGTCCATCCCACTATCAGAGGCACTTATCATGCACCGTTACCGCAGCCATACCTGCGCCGCCTTGCGTAAATCGGACGTAGGTTCAACTGTTCGTCTTTCCGGCTGGGTTCATCGCGTCCGCGATCATGGCGGCATTCTCTTCATCGATATCCGCGATCATTATGGCCTGACGCAGATCGTCGCCAACCCGGATTCGCCAGCCTTCAAACTGGCAGAAACCGTGCGTGGTGAATGGGTTATCCGTGTTGACGGCGAGGTCAAGGCGCGTACGGACGACACGATCAACCCCAATATGCCGACTGGCGAAATCGAAGTCTTTGCCCGGGAAATCGAGGTGCTGTCCGCCGCAAAGGAACTGCCTTTGCCGGTATTCGGCGAACTCGACTATCCGGAAGACATTCGCCTGAAATATCGCTTCCTCGACCTGCGTCGCGATAGCTTGCACAAGAACATCATGTCGCGCACGAAGATCATCGCCACCATGCGCCGACGCATGACCGATGTCGGTTTCACAGAATTTTCGACGCCGATCCTGACCGCATCGTCCCCGGAAGGGGCGCGCGATTTCCTCGTGCCGAGCCGCATTCATCCCGGCAAATTCTACGCACTGCCGCAGGCGCCGCAGCAGTACAAGCAGCTGATCATGATGTCCGGTTTCGACCGCTACTTCCAGATCGCGCCGTGCTTTCGTGATGAAGATCCGCGAGCCGATCGTCTTCCAGGCGAGTTCTATCAGCTCGATATCGAGATGAGTTTCGTCGAGCAGAATGACGTGCTTTCGACCAYGGAGCCCGTATTGCGCGGCGTTTTCGAAGAATTTGCCGAAGGCAAGCCCGTTACGCAGGAATTCCCGCGGATCACCTATGACGACGCCATGCGTAAATATGGTTCGGACAAGCCGGACTTACGCAACCCGATCGAAATGCAGGCGGTGACTGAGCACTTCGCCGGTTCCGGCTTCAAGGTTTTCGCCAACATGATCGCTAACGATCCGAAGGTCGAGGTTTGGGCTATCCCGGCCAAAACCGGTGGTTCGCGCGCTTTCTGCGACCGGATGAATTCCTGGGCGCAAAGCGAAGGCCAGCCGGGTCTCGGCTATATCTTCTGGCGTAAGGAAGGCGACAACCTTGAAGGGGCAGGCCCTCTTGCCAAGAATATCGGTCCGGAACGCACCGAAGCACTGCGCATTCAGCTTGGTCTCGACGACGGCGATGCGGCCTTCTTCGTTGCTGGCGATCCCAAGAAGTTTGTGTCCTTTGCAGGCGCCGCCCGCACGCGCGCCGGCGAAGAACTGAACCTCGTCGACCGCGAACAGTTCAAGCTGTGCTGGATCATCGACTTCCCGTTCTTCGAGTGGCTCGAAGACGAGAAGAAGATTGATTTCGCTCACAATCCATTCTCCATGCCGCAGGGTGGAATCGATGCGCTGGAAAACCAGGATCCGCTGACGATCAAGGCGTTCCAGTACGATATGGTCTGCAACGGTTTCGAGATCGCTTCGGGCGGCATCCGCAACCATCTGCCGGAAACCATGGTCAAGGCTTTCGAGGCTGTCGGCCATTCGCGAGAAGCGGTTGAGGAACGTTTTGGCGCTCTCTACCGTGCCTTCCAATATGGCGCGCCTCCGCATGGTGGCATGGCGGCTGGCATCGATCGTATCGTTATGCTGCTCGTCGGCGCAAAGAACCTGCGCGAGATCACGATGTTCCCGATGAACCAGCAGGCGCATGATCTGCTGATGAATGCCCCGTCGGACGTATCGCCGGCTCAGCTGCGCGATCTGAACATTCGGCTCAATCCGGTGAAGAAAGAGGTTTAAAAACCTCTTCTAACTGACTCCAATAAAACAAAAAGCCCGGCATTGCTGCCGGGCTTTTTCATTGATTAGTTTCGATTACTGGTTTGCGTTGACCGTGACGCCGAGGGTTTTGATCAGCGATTTCGGATCGGCCATCCCGCCGGCGGCGATAATCGCAAAGGGTACCGGCTTTGCCGGAGCAGCCTTGACCTCGATGTTTTTCGGGTCATCGAGATAGGCATTGACGGCGGCCGCAAGCGATTGGGCGAATTCGGCATTGCCGAGTTGCGCCGCCGCCATTGGCAGTATCATCTTGGCCTGGCCGATGAGATCACTGCGCTTGGCGCCCTGCTGTTTGGCGACATAGTCGAGCACCTTGTTGGTGAGAGAAGCATCATCGAAACGGATGGACGCACCGGTAAAGCTCAGCTGCTGCATCAGCCCGAGCATGGCCATGCCCTGCGCCTCATCGGGCTTGCCCTTCATGTCCTTTGTCGCTTCCTGCATGCCTTTGATAAAATCGAGCGTATAGCCAGAAATGTCGAGCTTGATGCCAAGCGTACCAGCATCGTCCGCGACAAAGTCCATTTTTTCCATATTCAGCCGCCCATCGGTCACATTCCATGTCCCCGCGGCGTCGATCTTTCCAGAAATGGTCTCGTATCCAAGCGCTTTGAGCGCGTCTTTGGTCTTTGGGTCTTGCACATCAGTAAGGTCGGCCTTGAAGCTCGCAACGTTGCTCGTGAACGCAACGGGCGACGTTTCAGTCAGCGGCGATACCGTAGCTGTCAATCCGTCGGCCACAAAGACGTCCTTGCCTTTGGCGTTCACGGTCACGTGCCTGACTTCGGCCTTCTCGTATTGAAGAATCTTGGCCAACGGTTCGGTCGCGCCTTCGGCCGGAAGAGAGATGCCTTCCATCTTGATGCCCTCGACGCTGATCTTGCTGTCGGGCTCACCTTCCGGGCTGAAATTGATATCCGGCATTGTCATTGCGCCGATCTTGAATCCCCCGCCTGATACATCGGTGACATCGCTCAGCGTGATATCGCCGACTTTGAACGCATCCTTGATACCGGCGGTCGAAACTTTGGTATCCTGTAGGATCACAGTCGAGTCGTGCGTCTCGACATTGCTGTACTCCATTGTACCGCCTTGTTCGCCGTAAGCCGCCTTAAGCCGCGCGGCGACAGCGTTACCATCGACCGCATAGGCCGAGCCGGCAAGTACCACGACGAGAGCAGAGGTGGTGGCCAGGAGGCGCAAGCCAGATTTCACAAGATGGATTGGAGGCATGTTTTGATCCCTGTTGTTTTCAACTGTCAACGCATCAGGAGCGGTAAGACTGTGATGCAATTTGGGCGTTACAAAGTCAGATTTGAGGTGTGGACGCAAGCGCTCTGCAATTGAACGTTGCAATGATCGCCACCAGCCTGTGATCTTGGCGAATCATTGCTTGCCCGCGATTCCGCGAGTTGATAGTCCATTGACATGGGAAAAAGCCTGATTCCGCCAGACAATGGCGATGATAATGTGGAACCGGTCGATCTGAAGGCGGCGCTGGAAGAACGCTATCTTGCCTATGCGCTATCGACGATCATGCACCGCGCCCTGCCGGATGTCCGTGACGGGTTGAAGCCGGTTCACCGCCGCATCATGCATGCCATGCGCCTGTTGCGTCTTTCGCCTGATCAGTCCTATGCGAAATGCGCGCGTATTGTCGGCGAGGTCATGGGTAAATTCCATCCGCATGGCGACCAGTCGATCTATGACGCGCTGGTGCGGCTGTCGCAGGATTTTGCCGTGCGTTATCCAGTTGTCGACGGGCAGGGCAATTTCGGCAATATCGATGGCGATAACCCAGCGGCGATGCGTTACACCGAAGCGCGGATGACCGATGTCGCCATGCTGCTGCTCGAAGGCATTACCGAGGATGCAGTTGATTTCCGCCCTACTTATAACGAGGAAGACGAGGAACCGATCGTCCTTCCCGGCGCATTTCCGAATCTGCTCGCCAATGGCTCCTCGGGCATCGCAGTTGGCATGGCCACCTCGATCCCGCCGCACAATGTGTCGGAGCTCTGTGCGGCAGCGCTGAACCTGATCAAGCATCCGGATGCAACGGTCGAAGAGCTGATGTCGCAGACCGAGGATGAGGACCCGTCGAAGACCAAAGTTCGCGGTCCGGATTTCCCGACCGGGGGCATTATGGTCGAGACGCCAGAGGCCATTCTCGATGCCTACAAAACCGGCCGTGGCGGGTTTCGCCTGCGCGCACGCTGGCAGGTCGAGGATCAGGGGCGCGGCACCTGGAATATCGTCGTCACCGAAATTCCGTATCAGGTGCAGAAATCACGGCTGATCGAGAAGATCGCCGAGCTGCTGATTGCGAAGAAGCTGCCGCTGCTGGACGACGTGCGCGATGAGTCCACGGAAGACGTGCGGCTCGTACTGGAGCCCAAGAGCCRCAGCGTCAATCCAGAAATCCTCATGGAATCCCTGTTCAAGCTCACCGAGCTTGAAACGCGCTTTCCATTGAACATGAATGTGCTTTCGAACGGCAAGGTACCGAACGTCCTGTCGCTGCGCGATGTGCTTAAGCAATGGCTGGAACACCGGCAGGACGTCCTCATAAGACGTTCCCGCCATCGCCTCGGCGAGATCGAGCGCCGCCTTGAAATTCTTGGCGGCATGCTGATTGCCTACCTCAATATCGATGAGGTCATTCGCATCATCCGCGAGGAAGATGAGCCGAAGCAGGAAATGATCCGCCGCTTCGACCTCACCGATAACCAGGCTGAAGCCATCCTCAACATGCGTTTGCGTTCTTTGCGCAAGCTTGAGGAATTTGAGATCCGCAAGGAATTCGACGGTCTGACGGGCGAAAAAAAGCAGATCGAGGAACTGCTGGGGTCCGACGCCAAGCAATGGCAGACGATTTCCTGGCAGATCGCCGAGATGCAGAAAAAGTACGGCGCGGATACGCCCCTCGGCAAACGCCGCACCACCTTCGCCAATGCTCCGCAGCATGATCTGACCGACATGCACCACGCCATGATCGAGAAGGAGCCGGTAACGGTCGTCGTCTCCGAAAAAGGCTGGTTGCGCGCCATGAAGGGGCATCTGGCGGACTTCTCGACGCTGACCTTCAAGGAGGGCGACAAGCTCAAGCTCGCCTTCCACGCCGAGACCACGGACCGTATCCTCGTCCTGACGACCGGCGGCAAGTTCTACACGATCGGCGCGAACAGCCTGCCGGGCGGGCGGGGTCACGGTGAGCCAATCCGGATCATCGTCGACATGGAAAACGACCAGGATATCGTGACCGCCTTCGTGCACAATCCGGAGCGAAAACTGCTCCTTTCGTCACATGTGGGCAACGGCTTCCTTGTGCCCGAGGCCGAGGTGATCGCCAATACGCGCAAGGGCAAGCAGGTGATGAACGTCAAGGCGCCCGATGAAGCACGTCATTGCATCCCCATCAGCGGCGATAGCGTTGCGATCGTCGGCGAAAACCGCAAGATGCTGGTGTTCCCCCTCACCGAAATTCCAGAACTTGCACGCGGAAAGGGTGTTCGTCTGCAACGCTATAAGGATGGCGGCGTCGCTGATATCCGCGTTTTCACGATGGAGCAGGGCCTTACATGGCAGGACGCGTCCGGCCGCAGCTTCACTCGCGGCAAATTGGAACTGCTGGAATGGGCTGGYCCCCGCGCGACAGCCGGGCGCATGGTGCCGAAGGGTTTCCCGCGCTCCGGCAAGTTTTCCTGACGACTCGTTCAGTTTGTCAAAAATGAAACGAGAGCGATCATTCTCGTATTGATCTTCCCTTGTCCATCGTGTAAATGAGAGAGAAYGTTCTCTCTTTTTTTGGTGCTCTATGGTTGATCACGTCCTGCCAAAGCAGGCTGCAAACATTTCAGTGGATGCTGCGGACGACGAACCTCGTTGTTTCGTCGCCAAGCTCTTCGGCAAGCGCGCGCGCAATCGCGAAGCGCAGGAAGAACGCATCCTCACGGCCGCGATGAATTGTTTCATCCGCTCCGGTTTTCGTGGCGCGTCCATGAACGAGATCTGCTCGGAAGCCGGTATGAGCCCGGGAGCACTCTACCGTTATTTCCCTTCGAAAGAAGCGATCATCGAGAAGATCGCCGCGACTCACCGCCAGCAAAGTGCGGAAATTCTCGCACGGATGTCGCAGTCAAATAATATCGTTGATGCCATCACGAATGTTGGCCTCGATCACGTACGCAAGATGTCGATGAATGACGAGGGGCCAGGCCCTCGCGATTCCAGCGCCCGTCTTTTCGTCGAGGTGCGCGCCGAATCCATGCGAAACGAAAGCGTTGCCGCGATCTGTGAACTTCACGAAGGCCTGATGCGCGAAGAGCTTCTCGCAGCATTTTCTGCAGCGAAGGAACGCGGCGAGATCGATCCTGTCACCGATCTGGAGCTCGCTGTGGCGTCACTGGCTGCCATGGGCGAGGGGATCATCATGCGTAATTTTCCTGCGCAAGGCGTACCGCTTGAGGCGCTGGAGCCGGTGTTCCGCGCGCTCGCCGTCGGCTTGCTGCGACCGACAAAGCCTC
>NZ_JBFUMG010000164.1:0-8892 GCF_054049495.1 Phyllobacterium sp. P5_D12
GTAGCAGACACTGTGCCGGTCGTGGGAAGCCATAGCCGGCATAGTTCTTTGATAATGCCAAAGTCTAAATTTTGTTCGCAAACTTTCGTTATTCAAATCCTCCATCCCATCGTAAAATCAGCTTGGTGATTCTCTTGGCCAATGCATGGATCAAGAATCCGGGGCCGGTGGAGCATCTTACTGCGCCGTGCGTTCAAATCGGACGCACTACAATGAATGGAACACAGTCCTCTCGGATTGTGCTCCGGCAAACCGGTTTATGGAGAATTGGCTATGGGCGGAGAAAGTCTTCTTATTTTTCTTTTGGTGGGATTGATAGCGGGATGGCTCGCTAGCCAGCTCGTTCGCGGAGGCGGCTTTGGCCTCGTGGGTGACCTGATAGTAGGCGTTATCGGTGCCTTCATTGCAGGATATCTTTTTCCGAGGCTCGGCATCTCGCTCGGCAGCGGCATCATAGGCGCAATCATCGCAGCAACGATCGGCGCGGTCATTCTTCTCTTTATCCTTCGCGCCGTTAAACGAGCCTGATTTCAGTCGATACAAAAAAGCCTCCGAACTGACAGTTCGGAGGCTTTTTGTTTGGCTTAAAGATCCCCTTCGCTAGGTGTGGCTAACCTGCGGAGCAGCGCCTCTCCCAACGGGAACAGCAGTTGCTTCAGCCTTCACATCCTTCTTGGAAATGAAGGTGTAGAACATCGGTACCACGAAGAGTGTGAAGACTGTCCCGACGAGAATGCCGGAGAAAATCACCAGACCGATCGAATAGCGCGCTGCGGCACCAGCACCAGTGGCCGTGATGAGCGGTATAACACCGAGAGCCATGGCAGCAGTCGTCATCAGAATCGGACGAAGCCGGGTCTTTGCCGCAAGGATGATTGCATCATGCCGCGATATACCGTGCAGTTCACGCTGMTGATTGGCAAATTCCACCATCAGAATACCATGTTTGGTAATCAGTCCCACCAGTGTGATCAGGCCGACCTGCGTATAGATGTTGAGTGTACCCAGCCCCAGGTTGAGCGGCACGATCGCACCGAAGATCGAAAGCGGGACCGACATCATGATGATAAACGGATCGCGGAAGCTTTCGAACTGCGCCGCCAGCACCAGATAAATCACCACCACGGCCAGCAGGAAGGCAATAAGGATCGTGCTTCCCTGCTCGATTTCCAAGCGCGATTGCCCCGAATAATCCATGAAAAACCCATCCGGCATCAAAGGTTTAGCCGTATTGATAACGGTCTGCAGACCTTGACCGGTCGTAACACCCGGCAGCGGCAGAGCTGAAATCGTCGCCGAGTTCAGCTGGTTGAACTGCTCGATGGCGGCTGGCGAAGCGTTCTCCGCGACCTTGATGACCGCCGATAACGGCACCATCTCGCCAGATGCACTCTTGACGAAATACTGGCCCAGATTTTCAAGATTGGACCTGTAGTCCTGCGGCACCTGAGGAATGATGTCGTAGCTGTTGGAATCCCTATCGAATTTCGAGATCTTGCCGCCACCGACCAACAGCCCAAGTGTCTGGCCAATATCGCTTACGGGCACGCCCAACGCCGAGGCGCGATCGCGATCGATCGTAACCGTGACTTGCGGCGCGTTGAACGAGAGCGAGTTTTGCACGATGATGAACTGCCCCGAGGCTTGCGCCTTGTTCTTGATCTCTTCGGCAACTTCAAACACCTTGTCGGCCGGGCCGGTCGACTGAATAATGATAGAAATCGGCAGGCCGCCACCAGTACCCGGCAAGTCCGGGGGCGCGAAGATAAAGGCTTCGACGCCGGCAAGCGGACTGATCATGCCTTGCAATTCTGCCTTGAGCTGTGCTTGCGACTTGGTGCGTTCGGACCAATCCTTGAACACCCAAATGGCGAAGGCGGAATTCGTCGTGCCGAAGCCCAGGATATTGAAGCGGGTTTTCAACTCCGGCAAATCCTTGGTCAAGGCATCGATCTGATCCGCGTAGAGCTTGGTGTATTGCGACGTCGCATATTGCGGACCATTGACGATGGCAAACAGCGCACCGGAATCTTCTTCGGGAGCAAGTTCGGAATTGGTCTTGGTAAGAAGGAAGCCCGTCAACGCCACAAGCGCGACAACAATGAACAAGGTGACGAACCGAAAGTTGAGCGAGCCTGCAACACGCCGTTCATAAGCGCCTTCAAGCCAGCCGAAACTCCGGTCAACAATCCGCTGGAACCGGCTGTGTCCGCCTGCACGTAGCAAGAGTGCGCACATCATCGGTGATACGGTCAATGCGGCCACACCGGAGATGATAACGGCGCCGGCAAGCGTGAACGCAAATTCCCGAAACAACGAGCCGGTGAGCCCGCCTGTAAATCCGAGCGGCGCGAACACGGCCGCAAGCGTGATGGTCATCGCGACAATGGGGCCGGTGATTTCCTTCATGCCTTTCAATGCGGCATCAAGCGGTCTCAGCCCCTCCTCGATATGACGATGGATATTCTCCAGGACCACAATCGCGTCGTCAACGACGAGACCGATGGCCAGAACCATCGCCAGAAGCGAGAGCAGGTTGATCGAATAACCGAGCATAAACAGGAAGAAGCACACGCCAATCAGCGATATCGGGATGGTTACGACCGGAATGATGACCGAACGGAACGATCCTAGGAAGAGCAGAATCACGGCAACAACGATCAGCACCGCCTCGCCGATGGTCTTGAACACTTCTTCGATGGACGAGCTGATCTGCTCCGTCGAGTCATAAACCATGTAAAGCTGCATGCCTTCGGGCAGAGTCGCCTGAATCGAGGGCAATTCCTTGCGAACAGCAGCTGTCATATCGATGGGGTTGGCGGCAGGCGTCGGAAATATCCCGAGAAACGTACCACTGGCTCCATTGAAGCTGACGATTGTGTCCTTGTTGACGGCGCCGAGCTCAACCCGCGCCACATCGCGCAGACGGATAATATTGTCGCCGTCGGATTTGATCGGCATCGCGCCAAAAGCCTCAGGCGTCTGCAACGTTGTCTTCAACGTGATCGGAGAAGCAGTGTAAAGATTCTCGATCTTGCCCGGCGCAGACAGGAAGTTCGACTGGTTGATCGCAGTCAATACTTCCGATGCAGTCGTTTTGCGGGCAGCCAGCTTGATCGGATCGATCCACACGCGCATCGAGAACACCTGACCACCCAAAATCTGAGCGTCGGCGACACCTTGAATGGTCGACATGCGCGGCTGGATAACGCGTTCCAGATATTCGGTGATCTGCTCACTCGTCATATTCGGGTTTTGCACGGCCAGATACATCGTAGCGAAGTCCTGACCGGTACCCTTGGTGATGACAGGATCGTCGGCTTCTTCCGGCAGATCCCCGCGCACCTGGTTGACCTTGGAGATTACCTCGGTCAACGCCGCGTCAGGATTTGCGCCAAGCTTCATCTGGACCGTCACCGTGCTTGATGACGGAGCGGACGACGACGTCACGTAGTCGATGTTTTCCGTGGTGGTCACAGCCTTTGCGATCGGAGCAGAAATGAATCCCTGCATCAGGTCGGCGCTGGCGCCGGCATAGGCGGTTTTGATGGTGATAACCGTCTCCTCGACCTTGGGGTACTGGCGGACCGAAAGGTTCACCAGTCCCTGCGCGCCAAGCAGGATGATCATCAGAGCGACAACCGTCGACAGAACAGGACGGCGAATGAATATTTCCGAGAAATTCATTTTGTTGGCAGTCCTGACTCTGTTTTGCTGGCGGGGTTCACATCATTGGCGATCTTGACCACTGCACCAGGGCTCAAACGATTTTGGCCCGCCGTAACGACAACGTCGCCCTCTTTGAGACCTTTGGTTATTTCGACAACAAGACCGGAACGGCGCCCCGGCCTGACGAAAACCTGCGCGACGACGAGCTTCTCATCTTTTTTGTCAGTCGCAGCTGGCTGTGTTGACGAGGTCACGTCAGCAGACTTTGCCGCATCCGCAGGTTTTGCTGGATCCACAGGCTTGTTTTCGTCCGGAGCGGGACGAACGACGAAGACATAATCGCCGTAGAGGCTCGAAACGAGCGCCGTCTGTGGCAGCGTGAAGATATTTTCTTCCTTCGGCAGCGTCACCCGGACTTGGGAAAACTGACCTGGGCGCAGTTCTCCCTCGGAATTGTCGACCTGCGCTCGAACCGAAACAAGTCTTGTCGCCGGATCGATTCTGGGTTCGATGGCCGTGATCTTACCGTCATAGTTAATGTCATTATCCGTCAGGCCAAGTTTGATCGGCTGGCCGATTTTGATCTGGCTCAGGACCTGCTCATTGACTGTAAAGTCCACGCGCATTGTCGTGAGATCCTGCAAGGAAACGACCACCGTGCCTATCGGCAGATATTGTCCGAGTTCAATGCGCGGGATGCCGACCGTGCCCTTGAAAGGCGCCTTCAACAATTTCTGATCCATAACGGCCTGCAATTTGGCAATCTCAGCCTTCTTGGCCAGGGATGCAGATTGCGCCTCGTCGACGGCAGACACGGCACCAACACCTCTGGTATTGAGCGTGCGGGCACGCGCCAAAGTCTGATCCATCAGGACATCTTGCGCCCGAGCCGCAACAATGTCGGCTTTCTCGATCGCGTCGTCGAGCTGCAGGAGCGGCGCATCCTTCTCGACCGTCTGGTTGGCTTTGAACGGGATATCCTTGACGATACCGGCAACCTCTACCGAGAGCTCTACACCCTGGATCGCGCTTACCGTACCGATCGCTTCGATTTCCGGCATCCATTCACCCGGCTTGACCGTATAGGTCGAGACCGGCGCTGCTGGCTGCTGCATGGTCGCAAAGAACTGCTTGATCATCGAATCTCTGAAGAAATTAAACCATACCAGGCCACCAGCGACTGCTACGACCAGAATTAGAATGATCGCGGGCATCATGTAGCGCTTGATCTTGGGGAACAACGCCCAGATCAATCCAACGAAGACCAGAATTCCGATTGCCGTGGGCAGTATGTAGCCCTTGAACTCCGGAGCCTTTGTCCACACCAATCCACTGATCACCGCGACCAGGATTAGAACGATTAGGGGTGCAATGTAGCGCTTAATCATGGAAAGGCGGCTCCAACAAAACAATGGCCAGCAAAAGTCTGCCAGCCTGTCATATGAATTTGAATCGTGTGGACTTGATGACCACGCGCAATGTACTGTACCGTCCGGACGGTAATGTCAATACGGGCGATAAATGCCCCACATCGAAAGCGTTGGAATGACGAGTGATACCCTTTCTACAAAAGACAAGATCCTGCAAGCGGCAGCCGAAATCGCCAAGGAAGTCGGGCCTGTGCATCTCTCACTCGATGCCGTAGCGCGACGAGCGGGTCTTTCAAAGGGAGGATTGCTCTATACGTTTCCGACCAAGGCCAAATTGCTCGAAGCACTCGTTGAACAGCACGTTTCGGAGTTTGACGAATCACTGCGCAAGGAAGAGGCGGCCCGAAATCACGGCCCTAACAGCGTGGTTCTGGCTTGCATCGCCGTCTATCGGGCAGAGTTTCTTTGCAACGAACCGGAGCCTTCCGGGATTCTTGCAGCCATCGCCAACGATCCGGGATTCCTTGAGCCAATCCGGCGATACAACAAGCAGCTTCTGCAGCGTATGCGCGAGAACGCAGAAGATCCTACGCTTGCAATGATGGTGTTTTTGACGATCGAGGGGCTACGCAGCCTAAAACTGTTCGAGATGGGTCTGCTCAGCAAGGACGAACAGATCGCCGCAATCGACCGGTTGAAGAACCTGTTCGAACCGGCTGCTGCTCAAACGGCAGACGTGCCCGTTACCGCCTGATCACGCAAACAGGGGTATATCGCCCCGCGCCCACGCGCCCTGCGTTTCTTCCGTGAAGCCATTGAAATTGCTTGAYTCTATGGCGTCACGAATACCCTGCATCAGTTGCTGGTAATAGGAAAGATTGTTCCACGTCAGCAGCATGGCGCCAAGCGCTTCCCCTGATTTGACCAGGTGATGCAAATAGGCGCGGCTATAGTCGCGCGCCGCCGGACAGGGCGATTCCTCGTCTAGGGGACGCGGATCATCCGCATGTCGCGCATTGCGCAGGTTGACCTTGCCGCGCCTGGTAAAGGCGAGGCCGTGGCGCCCTGCCCGCGTTGGCATCACACAATCGAACATATCGATGCCACGCGCCACCGATTTCAGGATATCGTCGGGCGTGCCAACACCCATGAGATAGCGCGGCTTGTCATCCGGAAGTTCTGGACACGTAATGTCGAGCMTTTCCAGCATAACGTCTTGCGGCTCGCCAACCGCCAATCCGCCCACGGCATAGCCTTTCAGATCCATGCTCTTCAGCGCCTGCGCAGAGCGAATACGCAGATCGGCGACATCACCGCCCTGAACGATGCCGAACATGGCTTTGCCGGGCTGGTTGCCAAAGGCAATCTTGCAGCGTTCTGCCCAGCGCAGCGACAATTCCATGGCCCGCTGGATGTCTTTCGGCGTCGATGGCAAGGCCACGCATTCGTCGAGCTGCATCTGGATATCCGAATCCAGCAACCCCTGGATTTCGATCGAGCGCTCAGGCGTCATCTCATACGCACGACCATCGATATGCGAGCGAAACGTCACGCCACTTTCTGTCAGCTTGCGCAATTGTGCCAGCGACATGACCTGAAATCCGCCGGAATCCGTTAGAATCGGTTCAGGCCAGCGCGCAAACTCATGCAATCCACCAAGTTTTGCCACGCGCTCGGCGCCCGGCCTCAGCATCAGATGGTAGGTATTACCGAGGATGATATCGGCACCTAGGTCACGCACCTGGTCCATATACATGGCCTTGACAGTTCCACCGGTGCCAACCGGCATGAAGGCCGGTGTGCGCACAGTCCCGCGCGGCATTGTAATTTGGCCGCGGCGCGCCTTGCCATCCGTGGCAATCAGTTTGAATTCGAAATTTTCGTTCATGATGCGGATCGCCATAACAGGCTTGCATCGCCATAGGAATAGAAGCGGTAGTTATTCTTGATGGCATATTGATAGGCTGCGTGCATCCGCTCGAAACCGCTGAAGGCCGACACCAGCATGAACAGCGTGGAACGTGGCAGATGAAAATTCGTCATCAGCATGTCGACTGCACGAAACTTATAGCCTGGGGTAATGAAAATATCCGTCGGGCCCGACCATGGCCTGATAACCCCGTCTTCGCCCGTTGCACTTTCAAGCAGACGCAGCGATGTGGTTCCGACGGAAACGATCCTCCCGCCTCGTGCTTTAACCGCGTTGAGGGCATCTGCCGTGCGCTGATCGACCGTCCCGATTTCCGCATGCATCTTGTGATCGGCTGTATCGTCGGCCTTGACGGGGAGAAATGTGCCCGCCCCCACATGCAGCGTAACGAAATGTTCTTCGATCCCGCGTTTCTTCAGATCATCCAGCAGTTCGGGTGTGAAATGCAGCCCAGCAGTAGGCGCGGCAACGGCACCATCTTCCCGGGCGTAAACGGTCTGATAATCCTCGACGTCACGGCTGTCATCTACACGCTTTGAAGCGATATAGGGTGGCAGCGGAATATGCCCAACCGCGGCAATGGCCTGATCGAGATCGGCACCGCTGAAATCAAAAACCAGCAGTGCCTCACCAGCTTCGCCCTTTTCGGCGACAGTCGCCTGCAAAGACCCAAGCAGGCAGGCATTGTTGCCATGGCCAAAGTCGATCYGCTCACCCTCCTTGATGCGTTTTGCCGGGCGCAGGAAGGCCTTCCAGCGGTCAGGTCCGGTCCGCATGTGCAACGTCGCACCGATTTGCGCTTTCGCACCGTCGCGCTCGCGAAAGCCTTCAAGTTGTGCCGGGATCACTTTGGTATCGTTGAATACCAGCGCGTCACCCGCCTTCAGAAAATCACCGAGCCTGTGGACATTACTGTCCTGGAATTCAGAGCCGTCCGCCCGAACAAGCAAAAGCCGCGCTGAATCGCGCGGCTCTGCAGGTCTCAACGCGATGCTCTCCTCGGGCAGATCGAAATCGAAAAGATCAACACGCATAATGCATCAAATTGTCTTATTCGACGTCTGCAGCAACGCGCATGGAAACGATGGAATCCGGATCCTGCACCGGCTCGCCGCGCTTGATCTTGTCGACATTGTCCATACCTTCGATGACCTGGCCCCACACCGTGTACTGACGGTTGAGGAATGCTGCATCGTCAAAGCAGATGAAGAACTGCGAATTGGCAGAATTCGGGCTCTGCGAGCGAGCCATCGAGCAAGCGCCGCGGCCATGGTTGGCATTGGAGAATTCGGCTTTGAGGTCCGGCTTGTCCGAGCCACCCATGCCGGCACGGCCAGGGTTGAAGGAACTTCCGCCCTGCTTGCCGAATTTGACATCGCCAGTTTGCGCCATAAAGCCATCGATTACGCGATGAAAGACGACGCCATCATAGGCGCCTTCCCGTGCGAGTTCCTTGATGCGCTCGACATGTCCGGGCGCGAGGTCCGGATAAAGTTCGATAACGACATCGCCCTTCGTGGTTTTGAGAAGGATCGTGTTTTCTGGATCTTTGTAAGCCATATCCGGCAATCTCCTGATTTTATTGAATTGCGTGATTACTTGCCCGCGCCAACGGTGACCTTGAGCATCTTGTCCGGGTTGTCGACAGCGCCATTGTCTGCCTCCGAGCCCTTCTTGATCTTGTCTACGATATCCATGCCGCTCGTTACCTTGCCAACGACTGTGTATTGGCCATCCAGCGAGGGGTACTCTTTGAACATGATGAAAAACTGCGAATTTGCAGAATTTGGACTCTGGGCACGTGCCATGCCAACTGTTCCGCGCACGAAAGGTTCCTTCGAGAACTCAGCGGGCAGATCGGGCCGTGTCGAACCGCCAGTGCCTGCAGCCTGCGGATTGAAGCCTTTTTCCGTATTGCCGTAC
>NZ_JBFUMG010000165.1:0-8877 GCF_054049495.1 Phyllobacterium sp. P5_D12
ATGATTGCCGTCGATCTGCGCAAAATGATCGGCGACGAAGCCCCAGCCAGCATCGTTGGCGCCTTGAACAGTCAAACTATTTGTTCCGCGCGCCGCCTCATTGAATTTCTTCTGCAATTTTTGATCGACCGCTGACTGGACACTTTCCTGGCTCAAGGGAGGCGCGTCTAGGTCGGCGGGCGGCACAAAGAAGCCATCGGCAATATCGACGATGGAGGCCCATCCAGGATGCAGAGCGCTTTCATTGAGGGGCATGGCCATCGCGGGGGTTGAGCCGAGAGCCAGAAGAGCGACAACTATTGAAAGATTTTTCATCGGTGTAATCCTAGTGAAGTGTCAGCGCGGGTACAGCCGCAGCGCGTGGGGTCGCTGGTGCACCAGTTGCACCAACTGGCGGTGCGATGGCAACGGGCGGCGCCTTGTAGAAATCGGCGACATCCTTTTTCAAGGCCACGCGCGCATCGTCGGAATAATAGATCATATGCCCGCCATGGTAATTCTTGACCGGAATGCGAGCTTTCAATCCGCTTTTCCCAAGGTTCCATTCGGTGGTGTAAAAAGGCGTAACCGCATCGTAATAGCCATGCACGGCCAGATACTTGACGGAAGGGTCGGCCGCCAGCGCAGTAGTAATGTCGGGTAAGGTGGTAGTAGTGGTACGCTCCGTCGTGCCATTTTTCCAGATCCACTGACCGTTGATGCCATCAACACCAAGCCGGAGCTGCTGGTAATAGGATCCGTTGGTATAATTGAGATATTCGGTCAGATAGCGTGCAAAGACGTTGTGAAATGCCTTGTGTTCGTAAAAATTAAAATCATAGGGCTTGTAGGTGTCGAAACCCCATTCCTCGCCACCCTTCACATACATCCGGCTGTCGTAGATATTGAGCCTGTAGCCCGGCTTGAACGATTCCATGAACGATCCGTAGAACTCAGTGCTTTTGAAAAACCTGGCTGGTACAATTGAGAAGGGCATTATCATCAAGCGTTTCCATGCGGCTGCTGCAACTCCCGTATAATCCTCAGCGCTTTCAAAATGGGCGAGACCTTCGCTACTTTCTGCATAGGTATCCCAGGCCGGTTTAAATAGCAGACTCGCGATAGAGAGGACGAACTGCCGAACTACGGGCAAATGTCCCTCTAAGGTAAATTTTCGCAAGTCATCGAGGTAGGATGGAGCAATATCCATCTTCGCGCCCGTATCTGCTGCGGCGTAGGCCTTGTGCGTCATGGCATAGGTTGGAAACAACGTCCAGCATGCGGGGCCGGCGCACTGTTGGCACATTGAGCCCATATCAAACACAGGCGAGTGAAAGACCGAACCGCTCAAGGCAATGGTCTTTTTGCCGGATGGGTCCGGATCATAAGCCCCTGTACCCGCCTCTACCATCATTCTGGACAGGATTGGTGCGCGAATGCCACCGCCATAGGATTCGCCATAAAGATATTTGGGCGACGATTGGCGCTGGTTCAAATTGACATAGTGTTTAATGTTTTGAAACAGGACATCCGCGTCCACCTGCACACCCCAGAAATCCTTGTTCACATGGGGTGCAATGGCCTGCGAATAGCCGGTTCCGGGCGGATCGATAAAGACCAGGTCGGTTTCGTCGAGCAGCGATTCCGTGTTGTCGGCCAGCGGCAGGTCCTCCGGCTGCTTCTCGGCAGCATCGGGAGCGACAGCAGGGCTGTTCATCTCAATGCGTTGTGGCCCCCAAGCCCCCATATGCAGCCAAACCGAGGACGAGCCCGGCCCGCCATTGAAGACGAAAGTAACGGGGCGGTTGTCCTTCGGCAGATCGTCGCGCGTATAGGCAGTATAGAAAATCGACGCCTGCGCATCCTTCTTGTCTTTCGGCGCATAGGCGATCAGATGACCGGTACTGGCGGTAAACCAGAAGGTCTTGCCATTGAGCGTCATCTTGTGCCGCTTGACTGCGGGCTTCTCATCGACATCCTTCGGGTCAAGTGATGCGGACTTGCTATCGTCATATTTTATCTTGTCCTGAACCACATAATCCGCCGGCGCGTAGACCTTGTAGGCTTCCTCGTCCATGCCGGCGCGGGTGTACATATCTGCCGCCTCTTCGCGCATTCCAGCCGCCTTGAACATATCTGCAGCGTCCGGGACCATTCCGGCGTCCTTGAACGCAAGCGCCGCTTCGGCAAACTTGTCCTGCGCCTTCAGATCCAGCGCCAAGGCCCGCGCCGTCTGCAGCCGAAGTGTCTCGGTCAAACGATCTATCGCACCGGTCAGCCTGGCAATTTCATCCCTGGCCTTGGCGATCTTGCCGGGGTTTTCCTGGGTTCCGTCGCCTTCCAGTGCCGCCAACTCGGTTTTGGCTGTTGCGATGCTCCCCTCGAGGGTTTTCAGTCTGGCCTGCGTCACGGCGATCTCGCCGCCCTCGCCATTCAGCCGCTTCAGCGTGGCCTCCGCTGCCGTCAAAATACCGGTGAGCGTGTTTGCATCTTCCGTCAGCTTGGTGAGCTTGGTTCCGGCCTTCT
Source organism: Phyllobacterium sp. P5_D12 (assembly GCF_054049495.1). NCBI lineage: Bacteria > Pseudomonadati > Pseudomonadota > Alphaproteobacteria > Hyphomicrobiales > Phyllobacteriaceae > Phyllobacterium > Phyllobacterium sp. P5_D12. The sequence goes on from NZ_JBFUMG010000165.1 coordinate 2,506, forward strand.
GGATCGCGCCGGAATCGTCTTTCGAATCGAGTGCCGACAGCAGCGCGGCGAGTTTGGCGATCCCCGGTTTTTCGGAGGTACCCTCACCGCTCAGCAGCGCTAACTGGTCTTGCGCATTGCTCAGGTCCGTCGCCGCAGATGCAAGCTTGTCCTTAAGGTCTTCGAGCCTCTTTTGTGCAGCGGCAATCGTCGCCGGTTCGGCCTTGTCGCCGATGAGCCTGGCAACATCGTCGGCAGCCTTGGCAATCTCGCCCGGTTTTTCCTTCGTTCCATCACCGCTCAGGCGTGAGATGATCTCGCTCGCGGTGTTTGCGGTTTCGCCAAGGCCTTTGACTTGCGCGACAAGCGCATCGATTTTGGCCGTAACCGGGCCAATCCCGGCATCTGTGGAACCAATCCGGCCGTTGAGCTGGTCGAGTCTCGTCTGGGAGTCAGCGAGCTTTGTACTGAGGCTGGTAACTTTGTCGTTCAGCGCAGCAAGCTGCGCATTGGCAGCATCGGCAAACGTTGTGTCGGATGTCTGCACGACCGGTGCGGGCGGCGCAGACGAGTCGGAACCATCGCAGGCGGCAAGAGCAATAACCGGGACAAGCAACAAATATCTGAAATTCATCGGGCGCAAATTCCTTTTGGGATAATGCTCCCAATCTCTGCGGCCCGCTGCGGATTGACAATTCGTCTAAAGTTTAATCACAGCGCCAAATTGCACATTTTTTAACATGAACTGGCTACCCGGGTAAGACAGTGCGAATGGCACGCGTACCAACCGGAGCGCCGGTTTCGCGGTCGATGGTGACCGGTTCGATCTCCGTTCCGGTCTCGGCGTCGAAGAACCGCGTCACCTCGCCCCCGCCGCGATGCTTGCGTCCCCACGCGCCGATCGCAAACAGCACCGGCAGAAAGTCTCGGCCGGCTTCCGTCAGCACATATTCGTCCCGTGGCGGACGTTCGGAGTAGCGGCGTTTCTCCAGCAGCCCGTCCTCAGTCAGAGCTGAAAGCCGCGCCGTCAGCATCGTCGGCGCGATCTGGAGGCTCTTGCGGAATTCATCAAAGCGAGTGAGGCCCGCATGGGCATCCCGAATGATCAGCATACTCCATGCATCCCCCACAAGCGCGAGGCTGCGGGCGATCAGGCATGGCTGGTTTGAAAGATTTTTCATGTCGATATCTTTTTGATAGTGACTTACTACTAAATTCATAGTAACTGATTGTTCATCGATACTCCACGACAAAATGAAAGCAGAAGGCAATGAACAAGACAGAACCCCGCGTCGCCCTGGTAACGGGCGCTTCCTCCGGCATTGGGCTGGTAACGGCAAAAGCACTGCGGCGCGATGGCTACCGTGTATTCGGTACCAGCCGAAAGCCAATGTCGGATACCACGGACGGGATCACGATGCTGATCTGCGATGTGACCGATGACGCATCGGTGCAGGCGGCCGTCGACGATGTTCTCAGCCGCGCCGGGCGGGTCGATCTGCTCGTCAACAATGCCGGGATCGGGCTGCTTGGCGGCGCTGAAGAGTCCTCCGCGGCGCAGGCAAAGGCTGTGTTCGACGTGAACGTGTTCGGCGTCCTGCGGATGACAAATGCAATTCTGCCCGTGATGAGACGCCAGCGCAGCGGCCGAATTGTCAACCTGAGTTCAATACTCGGGCTCATTCCCTCCCCCTATAATGCCCTCTATGCATCGACCAAACACGCTATCGAGGGCTATTCGGAATCCCTCGACCACGAAGTTCGAACGCAGGGCATCCGCGTTGTACTTGTCGAGCCCGGTGTGACCCGCACATCCTTCGAAGAGAATATCACCCGGCCGGACCAGCCGCTTCCCGTCTATGAAACTATTCGTGCCAACGCGGAGAAGCTGATGCGCGAAATCATTGCGAAGGGTGACGCACCGGAGGTGGTCGCCGCAACGGTCGTAAGGGCCGCCAATGCCGCATCGCCCAAAAGACGCTACACTGCAGGCAAAGCGGCGGCGCAAGTCCGGTTTATGCGCCGCTTCCTGCCGGAGTCCTTCGTCGACAAGAACTTGCGGAAATTCAGCGGACTTCCTGCCTGAGCGCCGATAGTGCCCCTGTTTGGCTTGCCCGCTGACCACCGAAACGAAAGCTAATTCCAATGAAGTCATTCCTGATCGATCGCTATGTGAAAGGCGGGTCACTGCGTTTCACGGAAAGTCCGGAGCCGGAGCTGCGGGAGAATGATGTGATGGTGGCGATTCACGCCGCCAGTGTGAACGTTCTGGATAACAAGATCAGGGATGGAGAGTTCAAGCTCATCCTGCCATACCGCCTTCCGCTGGTCCTCGGCAACGATGTAGCGGGCGTCGTGGTCCGGGTCGGGRCCAATGTCCGGCGGTTCAAGCCCGGTGACGAGGTCTATGCACGCCCGGCCCAGGATCGCATCGGGACATTTGCCGAATATATCGCCGTGGACGAGGCCGATGTAGCGATGAAACCGCAAAACCTGACCATGGAAGAGGCCGCATCGATTCCACTTGTCGCCCTTACGGCATGGCAGGTACTTGTGCAGCGAGCCAACTTGCAGAAGGGGCAGAAAGTCCTGATCCATGCKGGCTCGGGCGGCGTGGGCACGATTGCGATCCAGCTTGCCAAGCATCTCGGGGCACATGTGGCGACGACCACAAGCACGGTAAATATCGATCTCGTCAAAAGCCTCGGCGCAGATGTCGTGATCGATTACAAGAAGGACAATTTCGAGGAAGTCCTGCAGGACTACGACGTCGTACTGAACAGTCTCGGCACGGACACGCTGAAAAAATCCGTTGGCGTGCTGAAGCCGGGCGGAAAGCTGATTTCGATTTCCGGTCCGCCAGACCCGGATTTTGCAAAAGAAAATGGTTTCGGCTGGCCGCTGCGACTGGTCATGCGCCTCTTGAGTTTGGGCATCAGGAGAAAATCGAAACGCCGGGGCATCAGCTATTCCTTTCTCTTCATGACGGCCAACGGCGCGCAGCTTGGTCAGATCACCTCGTTGATCGAGGCAGGTGCCATACGACCGGTAGTGGATCGGGTGTTCCCGTTCGGGAAGACCAATGAGGCGTTGGAGTACGTCGAGACGGGTCGCGCGAAGGGGAAGGTAGTCGTCGCTGTGAAGTGACGTCTCGGGCCCAAAAAGGCCGCTCCATTACCGAGAGGGGGTGACGAGGTTCGAGAAGCCATCCGCTTTTTCGCAACGTCGCTCGAAAACCTCTGCACCCCCGCTCAAATCAGCCCGCGTTGCCAGGCACGGGCGTGTTGAGCAGCTGCTGCTCCCAAAGATACGCGATGCCGCTGCCGCTCATGTGCGAGATGAGCACTTCGGTCAGCTCTTCGACGTGCTCGGTGCGAGCCCAGTCACGCTGCCATTCGCCAGCAAGAGCCATCCAGGTCATCATGTTAACGCCGGCCGCGATCATCCGCTGTATGGCGACCTGGTGAGACTCGGTTGAACTTCCGCCCGATGCGTCGGTAATGACGGTCACGTCCCAGCCTTCGCCGGCTGCCTGAATCGCAGGCATCGCTACGCAAACTTCGGTCCACAGACCTGCGATGATCAATTGCTTGCGGCCGGTCGCCTTGACCAGATCCAGCACCTTCTCGTCCTCCCAGGTATTCACCCAGGTCCGATCAATCACTTCCTGCCCCGGGAAGACGTCAGTGATTTGCTTGAAGAGCTTGCCACCACGATCCGCTATCACGCTGGTGAGGATCGTCGGAACATTGAAAGCTTTTGCCAGCTTTGCCAGCGCGGTCACATTGTTGACCACTGCCTGCGGATCGTGGCTGTTCAGGTTCGCGAGCTGGTAGGGCTGGTGGTCGATCAGAACAAGGACGGAGTCTTCGGGACGTAGAAGAGAATCAAGGCCGTTACGAAAGGTCATTATTACTTCCTATGCTGTCGTTGTTAGTGAGGTTGGTTTGCGGGAAGACATGCGCCAGCGGCGACGTTGCCTGAAAGGGACATTGCCGTTCCCACGCGTGATGCGGTAGTACCCTTAAGTGTTAAGCTGTGTCGCGAAATGGGGAACGCTGAATGGATATCGATGAGCTACGGACATTCGTAGAAGTTGCTGATGCTGGTGGCGTTTCGGCCGCCGCGCTCCGGCTCGGCGTCTCCAAGTCGATCGTCAGTCGTCGGCTCTTCCGGCTTGAAGCGGAACTTGGCGTCCAGCTTCTTGCACGAACTACTCGCGGGGCTGCTCTAACAGAAGCCGGGGCCACGTTCCGGGACTATGCAGCAAGAGTCTCCGCCGAGATCGATGTGGCCAAGGAAACGATCCTGCCCGCCGGCGACCTTCGCGGCCGCTTGCGCGTTGCCGTGCCGCTCTCTTTCGGACAGACGCACTTCGCTCCCATCCTCGCGGAAATGGCGCGACGCCATCCCCAGCTGCAAATCCACGCCTGCTACAGTGATCGCTTTGTCGATCTCATCACAGAAGGTTACGATTGTGCGATACGAGTTGGCTATCTTCAGGACTCCAACTTGATCGCAAGACGCGTCGGAGCGATCTATGGGAAGCTCGTCGCGAGCCCGGACTATATCAAGGTGCATGGGTCACCCGAAACGCCGGAGGAGTTCCTCGCTCATGAGGCTCTCATGCAGGGTACCGAAGCCTGGCAACTCATGGATGGCGACAAGATCATCACGGTTCGTCCGCAGGGGCGCTTCAAGGCCGACAACGGCACTGCTCTCGTCGCCGCCGCGGCAGCAGGACTCGGGATCGCTTACCTGCCCGATTGCCTTACCCATGAATATATAGCCTCCGCCGCGCTCGTGCCGGTCATGACGCGTTATCCACCACCCCCGGCAGGTGCATATGTCATCCGCCCGCCAGGTCAGCATCCCGCACGGAAGATACGGGTCCTCACCGAATTGCTGATCGAGTATTGCGAACCTGCTCCGCGTGAAAATGAGACTTGAGTCAGTCTTCTCGCTACAGCCCCCCATTCTTCCAGCGGTCAAATACTGCCCGAAATTATGTGGTAATATAATACCTTTTCAATAAGTATCTGTATTTGCAAGATTATTTCTGGTATGGCGCGAAAATCGTCACTTGACGCGAGCGCCCGGCCCCTTTATTGAAACCCTCGACTGCGGTGGGGTTTCCCGCCGTTTTTCATTGTTATGCGAATTTTCATCGATCCGCATAACCCAAGCAACAAKAAAAGCCTTCTTTTATGAAGGATGATCTCAAGGACGAACACAATGGCTACCTTCACACAGAAGCCGGCAGATGTGACGAAAAAGTGGATCCTGATCGACGCCGAAGGTCTCGTCGTCGGCCGTCTTGCTTCCATCGTCGCCAACATCCTGCGCGGCAAGCACAAAGCAACCTTTACCCCGCACGTGGACGATGGCGACAATGTCATCATCATCAACGCCGACAAGGTTGCGCTCACCGGTAAGAAATTTACCGACAAGGTTTATTACTGGCACACTGGCCATCCCGGCGGCATCAAGGAACGCACTGCCCGTCAGCTGCTCGAAGGCCGTTTTCCGGAACGCGTCGTTGAAAAGGCTGTCGAGCGCATGGTTCCCCGTGGCCCGCTCGGCCGTCGCCAGATGAAGAACCTGCGCGTTTACGCCGGTTCCAACCACCCCCATGAAGCTCAGGCACCTGAAGTCCTCGACGTTGGCGCGCTGAATTCCAAGAACAAAAGGAGCGCATAAGAATGGCTGAGCTCAACTCGCTCGCAGAACTCGGTACCTCTGCCGTCGCCCCGACGCAGGCCGCTGCACCGGTTCATGTACAGAAGCTCGATGCCAAGGGCCGTGCCTACGCAACCGGCAAGCGCAAGGATGCGGTTGCCCGCGTCTGGATCAAGCCAGGTTCCGGCAAGATCGTCATCAACGAAAAGGAATACGGCAAGTATTTCGCCCGTCCGGTTCTGCAGATGATCCTGCAGCAGCCGATCGTTGCTGCCAATCGCGCCGGCCAGTACGACGTTATCGCTACCGTTGCCGGTGGTGGTCTGTCCGGTCAGGCTGGTGCCGTTCGTCACGGTATCTCCAAGGCCCTCACCTATTTCGAACCTGCACTGCGCGGCGTTCTGAAAAAGGGCGGCTTCCTGACACGCGACAGCCGCGTCGTCGAACGCAAGAAGTACGGCAAGGCGAAAGCCCGTCGCTCGTTCCAGTTCTCGAAACGCTAATATCGCTTCATACGGACACGAACAGAAAGCGGGCCTTCGGGTCCGCTTTTTTGTTGCGCTGAAGAGAGTTTGTCCGGCATTTGATGGCGATTATCTCTCCCTTGCGGGAGAGAAAGTGATTTCAGCATCTTAGCCCTTGCTAAGTACTAGAAATCGCCAGAGAGGGGATTTGCAATTGTCAAACTGCCCCCCCTCTTGGATTTTCTAAGGA